>NZ_JBFAIA010000015.1:0-104833 GCF_040654455.1 Nonomuraea sp. NPDC050691 | reverse complement strand
CCGCCGCGCTGCGGGTCGGCGGTCTCAGCGTGGACCCGCGGGGGCGCGCCGCCACGCTCGACGGCGCGACGCTGGACCTGACGCCGCGCGAGTTCGACGTGCTGCACTACCTCGCCTCCCGGCCGGGCGAGGTGGTGACCAAGCGGCAACTCCTGACGGAGGTGTGGCAGCTGCCGTACGGCGGCGCCGACAAGACCGTGGACGTCCACCTGTCGTGGTTGCGCAGGAAGCTCGGCGAGACCGCCTCCGAGCCCCGCTACCTGCACACGGTGCGCGGGGTCGGGGTGAAGCTGGTCGATCCGTCGTGAGGCGCTGGCTCGCGCTGCTGGTGGCCGCCACCACGTCGGTGGTGCTCATCGCGTTGCTGGTGCCGATGGCGCTGCTCATCCGCGCCGTGGCCGAGAACGGCGCGATGAGCCGCGCCACGGGCGCGGCCGCGTCGGTCGGCGTCGCGGCCGGCACGGGCGACCTGCCGCTGGCGGTGGAGCGGGTGGAGCTGCCGGTCACGGTCTTCCTGCCGGACGGGCGCACCCTGGGCGCCCCCGCCCCGCGCTCCGACGCGGTACGGCTGGCGGCGACGGGCCGCAGCGTGACGGCCGAGGCGCCGGGCGGCAGGGAGGTGCTGGCCGCGGCCCAGTCGCCGCAGGGCACGGTCGTGACCCGGGTGTTCGTGAGCGAGGCCGAGCTGACGCGCGGGGTCCGCGAGGCGTGGGGCGCGCTCGCCGGCCTCGGCCTGGCGCTGGTGGTGCTCGGCATCCTGCTCGCCGACCGGCTCGCGCTCGCGGTGACCCGGCCGGTGGACGGGCTGGCCCGCGTCTCGCACCGGCTGGCGGGCGGCGACCTGGAGGCGCGGGCCGAGCCCGGCGGGCCGCCGGAGGTTCGTTCGGTGGCGCTGGCGCTCAACCACCTGGCCGGGCGGATCGGCGACCTCCTCGCGGCCGAGCGCGAGGCGGTGGCGGACCTGTCGCACCGGCTGCGGACGCCGCTGACGGCACTGCGGCTGGACGCCGAGTCGCTGCGCGACCCCGAGGAGGCGGCCCGGGTGGGTGCGCGCGTGGACGCGCTGGAGCGGGCCGTGAGCGCCGTCATCACCGGCGCGCGGCGCCGCTCGGCCGGGCGGGAGACGTGCGACGCGGCCGCGGTGGTACTGGAACGGGTGCGCTTCTGGTCGGTGCTGGCCGAGGACCAGGGGCGCGAGGTCGAGGTGTCCGTGCCCGGGACTGCCCTGCCGGTGGCGGTGGGCGCGCAGGACCTCGCGGCGTGCGTGGACGCGTTGCTGGGCAACGTCTTCGCCCACACCCCCGAGGGCGCGGCCCTGTCCGTGCGGCTCGGGCCGCGCCCGGAGAGTGTGGTGCTGGTCGTGGCCGATCGCGGGCCGGGGTTCGAGCCGGCGCTGCTCAGGCGGGGCGACAGCGGGGGCGGTTCGACCGGGCTCGGGCTCGACATCGCCCGCCGCACGGCGGAGGCGTCGGGCGGCTCCCTCGCGGTCTCGCGCGGCCCGGGTGGCGGCGCGGTGGTCGAGGTGGTCCTGGGCGCGCCCACGGGGTGAGCCCTGGCCTCGCCGGGGCCCACGGGTTGAGGCCGGCGCGTGAAGGGGGCCGTGTGGGCGTCCCCATGCCGAGGCCGGCGGGTGAGGCTGGCCTCGAAGGGCGCCCGCGCGGTACACCGGGGAGATGGCGGCGTACCTGATCGGGCCGGACGGGCTCCGGGTGGAGCCCGTCGAGCTGCGCGTGGACACGGTCCACTGGCTGTTCGCCCGCATGATCGAGCCCGCGGCCCGGCCCGGCGAGATCTGGTACCGGGTCACCCGGCACGGCCACGCCCTCGACATGGGCTACTACCAGCTCGACCAGCTTCAGGAGATCGTGGACCTGGCCGAGCTGCGCGCCCCGGCGGACGCCGGCGAGGAGACGGCCTGACCTCTCCCCCGGTTCAACCGCGTACGGCGCTAAAGACTCCATAACCGCGGCTTAGCGCCGGCTTACCGCTCTCCGCGCTTACCTGAGGACATGCAGCTCACGAAGAGATTCATGATCGTCGGTACCGGTGTCGTCCTGTCCATCGCGGGTGGGAGCTACGCGCTGGCGGCGGCTGCCACGTCCGAGGACGGGGCCCGGGATCGGGCCGTCGCCGTCGCGCCCGCCCCCGCGCCCAAGGTGCTCGCCGAACAGGCGCTCAAGATCGCGGAGAAGGAGGTGCCGGGCGGCTGGGTCGCGCACCTGTCGCTCGATCGGGAAAACGACGGCAAGGACGTCTGGGACGTCGACATCATCAAGGGCGACACGAGGAACGACCTCGACATCGACGCCGCCACCGGCAAGGTCCTGTCGAACCACGTCGACGACGACCAGCACGACGACGACAACGACGGCCGGGACGACCAGAACGATCAGGACGACGACAACTGAGCCGACGACTGACGGGAGGCCTCCGCGACTGCGGGGACCATCCGCTCCGGCGCCGCTCTTCCCGGCGCCGGAGCCCGTCACGATCGCGACGTCCCCGCCACGTCCTGGCGCGTCTGGCACGTCCCGCGACGCCCCTCCCGTAGCGCTACGTCTGCCGGAGCGGGCGTCAGCAGGAGGACAGGATGCCCTGCATGGCGTCCTTCTCCGCGCTCGTCACCCACACCCCGTACTTCGCCTTCACGTCGATCTGCCGGGCGATGTAGGCGCACCGGTACCCCTTGCGCGGCGGCAGCCAGGTGGCGGCGTCGGAGTCGCTCTTCTGGCCGTTCAGCGGGCCGTCGACCGCGAGCAGGTTGAGCGGGTCGTTCGCGAACTCCTTGCGCTTGGCGGCCGTCCACTGCTGGGCGCCCTTCTGCCAGGCGTCGGAGAGCGGCACCAGGTGGTCGATCTGCACCTCCGTGCTGGTGTCCTGGCCCCGCTTGAACGTGATGGTCTTCCCGCTGTAGGGGTCGTCCAGGACGCCGCTGAGCACGATGCAGTCGTGCGTGCCGGACTTGAACTTCTCGTCGCGCAGGTCGCGCTTCAGGATGTCGTTGCGGGTGTCGCAGCCGTTGCGGTCGACGTCCGCCCACGCGGGACCGAACTTGTCCCGCTCGAAGCCCGTCCGCGGGGCCCGGCCCTTGACGTCCAGCTTGCCGAGTTTCTTCCGCGCCTCCGCGACGTCGATCTTGACCGACTTCGACGACGAGGAGGACGAGGTGCCGGTGTCCTTTCCCGTCCGGGCCTCCAGGCCCCCGCACCCGGCAAGCGCTACTACCGCCGCTAATCCGGCCAGACCAGCCCGAACCCGCACGTCCACTCCCCAGACTTCAGAAACGTGTAAAGCCTAGGTAGAGAAATTACCCTTAATCGCCCAAGTATCCCGACACGGCATCATGACCAGCCGTATGGCCAGGTGAGCGGAGTGCGCGGCGGCCACGGCCCTGACGTGGCCGTGGTGCAGCGGGACCAGGAAGAGGGCTCCCGGCTCAGGACGGCGCGAAAGGCGGGGGGCGGTTCGCGGTGGCCGGAAAGCGTCCATACCCTGGGAGAAGGTGGAGGAGGTCGTAGACCTCGACAAGATTCCGCCGGCCGCGCTCCTCGACGAAGACCGGGGCAAGATGGACCGTCTCGAAGCGATTGAGCTCACACTCGTGCAGGTCGACTTAAGAGCGACCCGACACGACCGGCCCAGCCACGGGCTCGGCCATGTCTGCCGACCCGAGCAGCTCAGCCACGGGTTCGGCCACGCCTGCCGGACGGGCCTCCCACACCGCCTCCGCCGCTTGGACCCCGTCCAGCTGGAACTCGTCCACCTGGATCCCGTCCAGACCCCGGACCTCGCCCACCAGCGGATCGCGACCGACCGGCGGACCCCAGAACCCCGCCGCGCCGGCGACCACCCCGGCCGGGACGGCCCGGTGCCCCGGTTCTCCTGCGCACTCCGGCCTGACCCGCACGGCGACGCCGGCGCCCCGGCCGTCCTTCCGCTCGCCCCCGGCCACGGCGCGGCCCGCCGGGAACCATGCTCCGAACCCGGTCGCGCGCCGTGCTCGCGCCTCGCCGCATGTCACCGCCACCGCCGGCCCGCCGCCGGGGATGAGGAACTCGCCCAGCACCCGCGCAGAGCCGAGCCGCAGCCAGGCGCAACTCTCGAGGCCGACCAGCCACCACTGCGCGCACCGCTCCCGGCTCACCAGCCGTCACCGCGGTGTACAGGGCTCCAGGCCGACCAGCCGTCACCGCACGCGCCGCTCCAGGCCGGCCAGCCACCACTGCTCGCGCCGCTCCCGGCCGACCGGCTCAGCCCCGGTGTCCCGCGCCTCGGCCCAGCCGTGCCGGCGGAGCAGCCCGGTCCAGCGCTCGGGGATGGTGGCCTCCAGCCCGCCGCCCCGGTCGAAGCACGGCCGCCCGCCGTAGCGCTGACTGCCGTAGCGCTGACTGCCGTACGTGGCGGCCGTCTCGGTCGTCGCGTTCTGGAAGGCCATGCCGCGAGCGTGCCCGCCGGGGTGGAGCAGGCCCTGCTCGACGACGGTGACGTCGAACCCGCCGCGTCCGGTGAGTTGGTCAACCCAGGTGCGGCCGACGGCTCCCACGTCGACGAGGCGCGGCCGACCTGCTACACGTCTGGTTTCTTATTACGCACCCAACGCGACAACCGCGGATCGCCGGGCGGCGCCGAAGCACGCCGCCGGCCGCCGCGGGCGTCAGGAACGCCCGTAGACGTCCTCGAGCCGCTCGATGTCGTCCTCGTCGAAGTGGCCGAACGCGATCTCCAGGATGCGGGTGGCCGGGCCGGAGGAGCTCAGCCGGTGAGTCTGCCCGCGCCGGATCAGGATGCGCTCGCCCACCTCGGGCTCGACGCGCTGCCCGTCGACCTCGAACACGCAGCCCGGGTCGAGCGCCACCCACAGCTCGTCGCGGTGCTCGTGCCGCTGGAGGCTGAGCCGCTCCCCGGGCAGGACCTCGATGATCTTCACGGTGGACGGCTCGTTGAGCGTGAACCGCTCGAAGCCGCCCCAGGGCCGCTCGTCCCGGATGACCGCGGCCAGCCTGTCGATGTCCTGCATCGTCCCCTCCACGTGTGCCGCGCGTGCAGACGCGCCCGCGCGAGATGTACGGCGTCGGAGCGGGCCCGGGGCGCGTCCGGGCCTCTCCGATCCGGAGCGCAAGCTATCAGGTGATCCACCGGCGCCACCCGCCGGATCACACCACCACGCTCCACCGGCGCGACCCGGTGAATCACAGCATCGGGCTCCACCGGCGCCGCCCGGTGGAGCACTCCACCGTGCTCCAAGGCGACCCGGCGGAGCGCACTCCGCCGGGCGTGACGTCCGGGGCGGCCTCACTCAGAGGCCGTACCCCTGCGTCCGGGCCTCGGCCAGAAGCCGTACATCCTGCGTCCGGGCCTCGGTCAGAGGCCGTACTCCTTCACGATGCGCTCGTGCCGCTCGACCTCGACGTCGACCTCGCGCGCCAGGTCGAGCCAGGCCAGCGGGTGCGACCAGCGCTCGGTGGCGTCGTCGAGCAGGGCGTCGACCTCGACCGCCGACACGCCCGGCGGCACCGCCACCCAGCCGAAGACGCCGGGCAGCGCCTCGCCGGAGGTGGGGTGGGTGACGGTGTAGTTCTCGTCGCTGTAGACCCACATCGGCCAGCCGCGCTCGGCCATGGTCTCGGTGAAGTCGGCCCAGTCGTCCTCGGCCGGCGCGGCGCCGTCGAAGAAGTAGCTGGTGTAGCCGCCGGGCCGCAGGATGCGCACCGCGGCGAACGGCGGCACGAAGTTCTGCGCCTCCTGCGCGTCCTCCGGCACCGGCTCCAGCAGCTGCGGGTCGAACACGACGAGGTCGCCCGCGTTGTAGTCCATGCCGCGCGGCTGCGGCAGGGCGAGGCGGGCGGTGGCCGGGCCCGTGCGGATGGACAGCACCTGGCGCTGGCCGCCGTCGGGCGCCGGGAGGATGACCCGGATGAGGCCCATCTCCTCCTCGATCGGCCCCGACGCCGACTTGATCGGCATGCCGATCTTGGCCGCGCCCTTGCGCACGGTGTCCCAGTCCTCGGCGGAGGTCGCCATGACGATCATGCGCCAGGTGTCCTCCTCGGTGAGGTCGTCGAGGATGTCGAGCAGCGCCTTGGCGCCCTTGGCGTTGTCGTCGAGCTGCTGGGCCGCGGCGCCGACGATGCGGCGGGCCTCGATGCCGCCCCCGGCCGCGACGGCGTGCTCGGCCGCCTCCAGCGCCTGCTGCCAGCGCTCGCGCGCCATGTGCAGGCGGGCCAGCGTGAGCTGCTGCTGGTCGTGCGGGAGGAGCGCGGCCATCTGCTCCAGCCGCTCGTCCTGGCGGGCCTCGACGAGCAGGGTCGTCAGGTAGGCGATGTCGTCGGCGTCGGCGGAGGCGACGTCGCCCTCGTCGACGAGCAGCTTCCAGTAGATGTCGGCGCCCGTGGCGGGATAGCCGAGGTAGCCGAGCGTGGTGGTGTGCCGGCGGGTGGTCTCGAGGTCCTGGCCGGACAGCGGGGACAGCCAGCCGGCCCAGCGCTCGGGGTCGGCGTTGTGGCCGTCGGCGGCGTCGAAGTAGGCGACGCGCTCGGCGACCGGACCGGGCGCGGGCGGCTCGGTGGTGGAGTCGGCGGTGGCGCGCAGCGCCGCGACGCGCTCGGCCACGCCGGAGCTGTCGCGCAGCTCGCCCATGCCGGACTCGGCGAGGTCGGCCAGCAGCCGGGCCTGCCACACGCCCTGCCGGGCGATGGCCAGGTCGCCGGCGATCAGGGCCAGCTCGACGCGGGAGCGGTAGCCGCCCATCATGCCGAAGTAGTCGATCCACTGGCGGACCACGCGGCCGAGCTGCCAGGTGTTGGTGATCTGGGACGAGCCGGCCAGCAGGCTCACGGCCCGCGTCCACTCGACCCAGTCGCGCGGGTGCTCGCCCACCACGTCGAGGTCGGGCAGCGCGTCGACGGCCTCGGCGACACGGCCCAGCGTGGCCAGGATGAGCGCGCGGCGCACGCCGTCGCGGTGCCCCTTGGCCACCGGGTCGTCGGCCTGGAAGTCGGCCGCGGCCTGGAGGGCGCTGAGCGCGTCCTCGGCGCGCCCGGCGGCCAGCAGCGCGCGGGCGCTCTCGGCGCCCAGCTCCCAGCTCGCCTGGCGGCCTGCGGCGCGCAGCCGCTCGACGGCGGCCTCGGCGTAGGCGACGGCCTCGTCCTGCCGGCCGGCGTCGGTCAGGGCCGAGACGTACTGCGTGACCAGCCCGGTGTACACGGGGCCGGCCGGGTCGGCGGCCTCGATGGCCGGGCCGAGCTTCTCCAGGCGCAGGGCCGCGTAGCCGGGGCCGTCGGCGTTGGCCCATGCGAGCGCGAGCGCCTCGACCGCCGCCGGGGCGGCCGGGCAGTCGCTGACGTCTTCGCGCTGGGCGAACGCGAGAAGCTGCTCCGCGTCGCCGATCGCGACCGCGCCCTGGGCGCGGTCGCCGACACGGCCGATCAGATGCCAGTAGCGGGCGTAGAACTCCAGCCACGGCAGCTCGAGGGTCTCCGCCTGCTGCGCGATGGCCGGAGCCATGACGTCGAGCTGCGGGTAACGGCCCTCGTAGGCCTGTGCGGGGAGGTCTCCCAGCGCCATGGCGAGGCCCATGTTGCCCGCCTCGGAAAGCTGCTGCTGGGTGTCGCCGACCCAGGCCCAGATGTCCACGTCCATGGCATGCCAGTCTGCCAGGTCAATGACCCTGCCCAAAACGCAGAAGCCCGATGAGCTCGTCCGATTCATCCTCATTAAGCACCGAAAAAACCGGTGCCAGGAGTTCGTCCGTGGCGACTTCCACGGCCGCGCGACGGGCGACGAGCTCGGGTGTCGGCTTCGGATACGGCTCGGGCCACTGGAAGAACTTAGCCATGGCCTCGCCGGTCACGTGCCCGAACGGGGATCCGTCGTGCGCGGAGGCGAGCATCGCCTCAAGCGGGCTCATGCCCGCCGCGATCACCGCGTTGGCGTGCAGGCCGCCGCGCAGCTCGCGTACGACGTGCATGAGCTGCGCGGCCCGCGCGGGCGGGTCCCCGGGCAGGGGGACGGCCCGCCACCCCGCGAACAGCGGCGCCCCGGGCGACGGGGCGTGCGCGACGACCCGTTCGAGCAGCTCGGCGAGCCGGGCGCACCCGTCGTGACCGCCGAGTTTGCGCCGTCCCCACGCGTGGCAGGCCCCGGCGTAGAGCTCGACCGCCTCCTCGGCGGGCAGCTTGCGCCCGCCGTTCCAGCTCTCCTCGACGTGGGCCGGCGGGAAGAAGACCGCGACCGAGGTGACGACGTCGGCCTCGCACTCGCCGAGCACGCCGCAGCGCCCCCGGAAGTACAGCTCGCGGGCGCCGAGGCCGACCTCGTCGCACAGGGCCTTGGCCTCGCGCGAGAGCATGAAACCCCCGCCGTACTGCCCGATGGGCGCCTTCACCCGCTGTGCGGTGGTGCGTGGGTCGGCCATGGGTCCACCTCTCGGTTCAGGAAGTGGACCCAGCATCGCTCAAGAGAACATTATTCTGCAAGCATCAGCTCGCCGGCCGCGACGATCACCGCGGGGCCGGCCAGGTAGCTCGTGTCCGCTGTGAGCGTGACGGTCAGCGTGCCCCCCTGCACCTCGATGGTCCAGGAGCCGGTCGTCTCGCCGCTGAGCGCCGCCGCCGCGACGGCCGTGGCGACCGCGCCGGTGCCGCACGCGCGGGTCTCGGCCGAGCCGCGCTCGTACACGCGCATGACCGCGCGCGCCGGGCCCACCGCGTTGAACAGCTCGACGTTGACGCCGCTCGGGAAGACCGACGGGTCGAAGCCCGGCTGGTGCGTGAGGTCGAGCTGGACCACGGGATCCCCGATGGCGCAGGCCAGATGGGGGTTGCCCATGTCGACGTGCAGCCCCTCGTACTCCTGGCCCGCGACGGTGGTGACGCTGCGGCCGTGCACGACGGGCAGGCCCATGTCGACGGTCACGTCGCCGGTGACGTCCAGGCTCACCCGCCGGATGCCGCCCCGGGTCGCGACGGCGAACTCGCCCGGCTGGGCCAGGCCCGCGTCGACCAGGTGGCGGGCGAAGACCCGCGTGCCGTTGCCGCACATCTCGGCGATGCCGCCGTCGGCGTTGCGGTAGTCCATGAACCACTCGGCCTCGCCCGCGAGGTCGGACACCTCCGGGCAGAGCTTCGTGCGCACCACGCGGAGCACGCCGTCGGCGCCGATGCCGGCGCGCCTGTCACAGATCGCGGCCACGAACGAGGCGGACAGCTCCAGCTCGCCGTCGTGATCGGGCAGGATGACGAAGTCGTTCTCGGTGCCGTGCCCCTTGAGAAAGCGCATCAACCGATTTTATACGGGCCCTCGCACCCGGCCGCGGAAGGGGCCTTCAGGCCGTGGCGCCGCGGGGCTTGACGAGCCCGCAGTCGTAGGCGACGACCACGGCCTGCGCGCGGCTGTTCAGGTTGAGCTTGGCCATGAGCCGGTTGAGGTGGGTCTTGACCGTGGCCTCGCTCACGTGCAGCCGGTCCGCGATCTCCCTGTTCGACAGCGCCCGCCCGACGGCGCGCAGGACCTCGGTCTCGCGCGTGGTGAGCTGGGCGAGGTCGGGAACGTCGCGCGGGGCCGCGGCAGGAGCGTCGGTGAACGCCTCCACGAGCCTCTTGACGGCCCCGGGGACGAGCAGCACGTCACCGGCGGCCACGGTGTGGATCGCGGCGATCAGCCGCTCGGGCGGGGTGTCCTTGAGCAGGAAGCCGCTCGCGCCCAGGCGCAGCGCGTTGTAGACGTACTCGTCGATGTCGAAGGTGGTGAGGATCAGCACCTTCGGCGCCTGGTCGCCCGCCGCGGCCAGGATGCGCTCGGTCGCGGCCAGCCCGTTCATGCCGGGCATCCGGACGTCCATCAGCACCACGTCGGGCCGGACGGACGCGGCCAGCTCCACGGCCTCCTCGCCTGAGGCGGCCTCTCCCACGACGTCCAGCCCGGGCGCGGCGCGGACGAGGGCGGCCAGGCCCGCGCGGATCAGGACCTGATCATCGACCACCAGTACGGTGACCATGCGTGTCCTCACGGATAGAAGGGGCGTCCGGTGGGCGGGCGCCCGGCGTCACCCACGTCCTTCGGGCACCGGCAGCGGGAAGGTGGCCCGCACGTCGAATCCGCCCTCCGGACGTGGGCCTGCGGTGATCGTTCCACCGTAGAGCCTGACACGTTCGGTCATGCCCATCAACCCGTGCCCGGTCGAGCCCGACACGGCCTGCGGCGCGGCGCCGTCGTCGGTCACGCGGATCGTCAGATCCTCCGGTCCGTACGCCAGGATCACCTCGACGCGGGCCGCCCTGGCGTGTTTGAGCACGTTGGTGAGCGACTCCTGGATGATCCGGTAGGCGCACAGGTCGAGCCCCGGAGGCAGGGGCCGGGCGGTTCCCTCGACACGCGTCTCGACCGCCGGGCCGGCCATGCGGATCCGGTCGACGAGCGGCGCGAGCCGGCCCAGGCCGGGAGTGGCGGCGTACAGGTCCGTGCCCTCGTCCTTGTCCTCGTTGTCGCGCGGAGAGCCCTCCGTGCGGAGGATGGCCAGGATCCGCCGCATCTCGGTCAGCGCCTCGTGGCTGGTGTCGGCGATGACCCCCAGTGTGGAGTGCGCGGTGGCCGGGTCCGACAGGGCCACGTAGCGGCCCATGCCCGCCTGCACCGAGATCACCGACATGTGGTGCGCGACGACGTCGTGCAGCTCCCGCGCGATGCGCACGCGCTCCTGCGTGGCCGCGTGCGCCGCGGCGGTGGCCTGCTCGCGGTGGAGCTCCACCGCGAGGTCGGTGAGCTGCCTGGTGCGCAGGGCGAGCAACCGCATGCTCGTGCCGATGCACACGGCGATCGCGGTGACCACGAGAGCCTGTCCGAGCGCGGACCACCACGCGATACCGGGATGCAGGGTGCCGGCGTGCGTCCACTCCACCGTGACCAGCACGGCGCCGGCGACGGTGAGGGCGGTCGAGCGGTGCAGGGTCACCGTGTAGAGGGCCAGCAGGGGCGCCATGCTGTTCAGGCCGTAGTTGTAGCCGAGCGCGTGGTAGGCCATCGCGGCCGCCGACGACACCACGAGCACGGCGAACGGGGCCCGCCGGCGCAGCGCCAGCGGCAGGCCGACCACCGCCGTCAGCACCACCGCCACCGCGTCCACCGGCCGCGTCCCCCTGCCCGGCTCGTACACGGCCCACAGCCAGCTGCCACCGAACAGCAGCAGTGCCAGGCTGACGTCCACCAGGAGGGGATCGACGGCGGGAAGCCGCCGGAGCAATGAAGCGGCACCACCGCGCATTGTTGGATGCTAATCCCGCGCCACTACACCGCACATCCAACCTTCGATTGACGTGGGACTACCGCGGAAGGTTGAGGCACGGCCTCCGCCACCCGTGCGGGCCGCGAGCGCGACCGCGACCGCGGTCGCGATCGTGGGCTTCAGGCCACGCCGCCGCCGGCGCCGGCCAGAGCGAGCGAGCGTTCGAGCAGGTCGGGCGCGTCGTACGGCAGCCAGCGCACCCGCGGGTCGCGGCGGAACCACGACTCCTGGCGGCGGGCGAAGCGCTTGGTCGCCCGCACCGTCTCCTCGAACGCCTGCTCCTCGGTCCACTCCCCCTCCAGGAAGCGCAGCACCTGGGCGTACCCGAGGGCGCGGCTCGCCGTGCGGCCCCGCGCGAGCCCCTGCCCGAGCAGCCCGCGAACCTCGTCCACCAGGCCGGCCGCCCACATGCGTTCCACCCGCAACGCGATCCGCTCGTCCAGCTCCGGCCTCGGCACCTCCAGCCCGATCTGGACGCACGGGTAGACGCCGTCGTAGGAGGGCATGGTCGCCGAGAACGGCCGGCCGGAGTGCTCGATCACCTCCAGCGCGCGCACGATGCGGCGGCCGTTGCTCGGCAGGATCGCCGCGGCGGCGGCCGGGTCCTGCCGGGTCAGCCGCTCGTACAGCGGCGCGGGGCCGGTCTCGGCCAGTTCCGCCTCCAGGCGGGCCCTGATCTCCGGGTCGGTGCCGGGGAACTCCAGGTCGTCGACGGCGGCCCGTACGTACAGGCCGCTGCCGCCGACCAGCACGGGCACCGGGAGCGTGTCGAGCAGCGCCCGGGCGAGCTTCTGGTACTCGGCGACGCTGGCCGTGACGGTGACGTCCCAGATGTCCAGCAGGTGGTGCGGCACGCCGCGCCACTCCTCCTGGCTCAGCTTGGCCGTGCCGATGTCCATGCCCCGGTAGAGCTGCATGGAGTCGGCGTTGACGCATTCACCCCCCAACCTGAGGGCGATGTCAACGGCGAGGTCGGACTTCCCGGCCGCCGTGGGACCCACGACGGCGATGACTGACTGCTGGCGCACACCGATAAGTGTGTCAACTGTCGGGGTATGGGGTGACGGACGGCACCCCCGGGAGCCGTCCGGGGGGATCACTGATCGGGGGATCAGATGTCCATCGTCGAGAAGATCAAGGACATGTTCACCGCTCACGGCAAGCACCACCAGGTGCCCGGCCAGGCCGGGGAAGAGGGGCGGCCGGCCGCGCAGCACGGGGATCCGCTGGAGGGCAGGCGCGACACCGGACAGGGCCCGGGCCGGGACATGAGCGACGAGGGCGGCCCGGCGGAGGGCACCGAGGGCTGAGGCGCTACAGGTCGAGCAGGGTCGGCTGCAGATAACCCTCGTGGGTCAGCAGCCAGCGCTTGGTCTCCACGCCCTCGCCGCCGCTGAACCCGCCGAGCCCGTTGCCCGCGATCACGCGGTGGCAGGGCACCACGATCGGGATCGGGTTGGAGCCCATGATGGAGCCGATCCCGCGGGCCGGCACGGCCGATCCGCTGCGCGCGGCCAGCTCCCCGTACGTCACCGCGCTGCCGTACGGCACCCGGTGGAGGGTCTGGAGGACCACGCGCCGCGAGCCCGACGTCAGCCGCCAGTCGACCGGCGTCTCGAACGCCCGCAGCTCGCCGGCGAAGTACGCCTCCAGCTCGGCGACCACCTGCGCCGTGCGATCCGGGTCGCGCACCTCGGTGATGCCCGGCCCGAGGCGCTCGCGCGCCACCACCATGCCGCCCCAGCCGAGGGCGACGAGCCCCTCCTCGGTGACGGCGGGCACCAGAGTCCCCACCGGGCTCGGCACCTCGGCGAACGCCACTGTGGTCATCGTGTCCTCGCGTGAACTCGTGCGGCGCCTCCTGCGCGGCGCCTCCCTGTCACCGTAACTCCTACGGCTGGAAAATCCTTTCGAGGAAGGAACACCACACGGACCCCCGCGGATGCACGGGTTTGACCTCAAGCTTCATTGAGGTTCTACGGTGATCCCCATGAGCACGACAGACACCGCAGAACTGACCCCGCAGGCCGAGATCGAGGCGATCAGGCAGGTGGTCGCCCGCGTGGAGCACGCGCAGAACAACGAACTCCCCGACGCGTTCGTCGCCCTGTTCCGGGACGACGCGATCTGGACGACGGGCCACGGCAAGCGCCTCTTCGGCCGGGACGCGATCTCGGCCTTCACCCACCAGGTCCTGCCCGGCGGCATGGGAGGCGCCACGGTCTCGTTCGAGGTGGAGCACGTGCTGTTCATCCGTCCCGACGTCGCCGCCGTGAAGGTGCGCCAGGTCTACCAGGGGTCCGAGGGGTCCTCGACGGGCACGCCGATGTTCGTCATGGCGAAGGAGGACGGCGAGTGGCGGCTCACCGCCTGCCAGAACACCACCGTGGTCGACGAAGGGTAGGGCGGCGGAAAACGGGGCGAGGGCCGGCGGGCGAAGGCCGTACCATCCGGGGATGGAACTCTGCCGCCGAGGCCGCCATGTCGTCGCGTGAGCTGGTGGTGCTGGGCACCTCCAGCGCCGTCCCCACCCGGCACCGCAACCACAACGGCTACTTCCTGCGCTGGGACGGCCAGGGATTCCTGTTCGACCCCGGCGAGGGCACGCAGCGGCAGATGGCGTACGCCGGGCTGAGCGCCAACGACGTGCACTGGCTGTGCCTGACGCACTTCCACGGCGACCACTGCCTGGGCGTCCCCGGCGTCGTCCAGCGCATCGCGCGCGACAAGGTGCGTCACCCGGTGCGCGCGGTGTTCCCCGCCTCCGGCCTGACCTACTGGCAGCGCCTGCGCCACGCCGCGGCCTTCGCCGACACCGACGTCATCGGCGAGCATCCCCTCAGCGGCGACCACGCGGTGCTCGGGCAGCTCTCGGCCCGCCGCCTGTCGCATCCGGTCGAGTCCTACGGCTACCGCCTCCAGGAGCCGGCCGGCCGCCGCATGCTCCCCGACCGGCTGGCGGCCCACGGCATCCACGGCTCGGAGATCGGCGAGCTCCAGCGCACCGGGTCGGTCAGGGGCGTCACGCTCGACCAGTGCAGCGTCCCGCGGCCCGGCCAGAGCGTCGCTTTCATCATGGACACCCGCCTCTGCGACGCGGTCTTCGAACTGGCCGAGCGCACCGACCTGCTCGTCATCGAGTCCACGTTCCTGTCGGCCGAGGAGGCTCTCGCGCAGGAGTACGGGCACCTCACCGCCGAGCAGGCCGGCCTCGTCGCCTCACGGACCGGCGCCCGCCGCCTCGTCCTGACGCACTTCTCGGAGCGGTACGGCTTCGCCGACGAGCCCGCCTTCCTGGCCGAGGCGCGCCGCCACTACGACGGCGACGTCGTCCTGGCCCGCGACCTGACGACCGTCCCCGTCCCCCGCCGTCCCCAGCACCTGACCATCGGTTGACGGTCGGCCGGTGCGCCGGTCAGTCGCCCTGCGACCAGGCGGCCACGGGAAGCGAGAGGTAGACGCCGAAGTCGTCCAGCCCGGTCGCGGCGGCGATCCCCTCGTGCAGCAGGTCCACGCGTTCCTGCCGGTTCGCGGCCCTGCTCTCGAACCACTTGGACCGCACCTCGACCACGACGTCCAGGCCGCCGCTGTCCAGCGGGCCGTACGGCCGGAACCGCAGGTCCACGTCCCCGGGCTGCAGGTCGCCGTCATAGGGCTCCTCGGGGCACTCCACGGCCGTGGAGACCAGGTGGGGCAGCGCCGACGCGAGCTCGCGCAGCGCGGCTTCGGGGACGTGCGGGGCGTAGGTGATCTCGACGAGCGGCACCGCACCAACCTAGCGCCACGCGCGCGTGCGCGGCGTCGCGGCCGGGGTCAGGTCCAGGCGGCCACGAAGTAGCCGACGCCATAGGGGGCGACGTCGGCCAGCAGCCGCCCCTTGAGCCCGCCGGGGCCGCCCCGGCCCGCGGCGCCCGCGAGGACCTGCAGGGCCGCGCGCCCGGCCACCCACAGCTCCTCCGCCCGCTCCGGGTCGAGCCGCGCGAGCGCCGCAGCGTCGGCGTCGCCCACCGCCCGCACGAGCATCTCGTCGTACGGCTCGGCGGCCGGGTGGTGGTAGCCCGGCGACTTGGCGGTCAGCCGGGCGGAGCCGTCGGCCATGACCAGCAACGCCACCCGGCCGTCCCGCGCCAGCGACTCCCCCAGCGCCAGGCAGGCGGCCGGCTCCGCGTCGAACGCCACGGCCTCGAACCCGTCCACCGGCCGATCCCCCAGTAGCAGGCGGCCGACGGTCAGCGACAGCGGCAGCACCGGCTCGCCCTCGCCGACGACGATGTCCGCGCCCCACGGGCGCAGGGTGCCCGCCGACCGGCCGCCGTACGAGCCCGCGGACTCGGCGCCGCCCACCACGACGAGCCGGTCCGGCGCGGCGGCGTCGAGCTCGGCGAGCGCGTCACGGCAGGCCGCGCGCAGGCCGTCCAGCTCGTGGGCGGCGGCGCCGGCCAGCTCGGGAACCAGGAGGGGCGGATGCGGGCAGACCGCCGCGGCGACAAGCACACGATCAGCGTATGCCCACCCGGATGCCCCGACGAGCAGCGAGCCCGTCTACGCGTACGGGTCGCGGCCGGCGGCGATGGCCTGGAGGAGGCGCTTGGTGTGGGCGTGGACCGCCTGGTGGAGGCCGTGGCCGAAGCTGACCCGGGCCACCCCCAGCTCAGCCAGCCGCGCCAGAGGAGGCGTCCCCGGCCGGAAGAGGACGTTGACCGGCGCCCCGATCTCCGCGACCAGGCGCTCGATCTCCTTCTCGCCGTCCGCCCCGATCGGGTACACGCAGTCGGCGCCCGCGTCCAGGTATCGCCGCGCCCGGTCCACGGCCGCCGCGCGGCTCCCGTCGCCGCCGATGTGCGTGTCCACCCGGGCGTTGATCACCAGCCGGGACCCGGCGGCGGCCCGTACCCCGGCCAGGAACTCCGCCTGCCTCTCCGGGTCGACGAGCTCGCCGGTACGGGGATCGGAGTCCTCCAGGTTGCAGCCCACGGCCCCGGCCGCCAGCAGCCGCTCGGCCAACTCGGCGGGGTCGAGGCCGTAGCCGCGCTCGACGTCGGCGGTGACCGGCACCGGGACGGCCCTGGCGATGCGGCCGATGGCGGCCATCATCTCGGCGGCGGGCGTCCGTTCACCGTCCTCGTACCCGAGGACCGGCGCCACCGCCGCGCTGCCCGTGGCCACCACGGGGAACCCCGCCTCCACCACGGCCCGCGCCGAGGCGGCGTCCCAGGCGTTCGGCAGGATCAAGGGGTCGCCCGGCACGTGCAGCCGCCGCAGGGACGCGGCGGCGTCCTCCGCGTCCCTGCGCTCGACCGTCTCGGCGGCGCCCGCCGTGGCGGCCTCGCCGGCCGCTGCCCGGCCGCCGCGCTCCTCGTCTCTCCTCGTACCGCTCATGCCGCTCATGCCGCTCATGCCGCTCATGCCGCTCATGCAGCGACCCTAGGCGCGCGGTGAGCCGGACCCCAGGTCCACTGCGCGGATGAAGGGGCGAACCACTTGGGGACGCCTCAGCAGCCGCTCGTGGCGCACTGGCCGGCGACCTGACCGGCCGGGCCGTCGGCGGCGCCGTCGGACGGGTCGCCCTGCTGGTCCTGCGGCGGCTTGGCGGGCGAGGCCGTGGGCTTCTTCGCCGTGCCCGTGCCCGTCGTGCTGTCCTTGCCCGCCGAGCCCGTGTCGGACCGCGTGGTCGTGCCGGAGTCGGAGGGATTCTTCGCGGTGCCGGTGTCGGCCGTGCCCTCGTCGGCGGGGTCGTCCGTGATGGCGTCGCCCATGGCGGCCTCTTCGTCGTCCGCCAGCCCGTCGTCCGCCTCCGGGGAGCCCTGCCGGTCGCCGCCGCCCTGGTCGACGGGCCCGTCCTGCTGGTCGGCGCCGTCCTGGTGGGCGTTTCCGTTCGGCTGCGCGGACCCGTTCTGCTGCGCGCCCGGCAGGCCGCCTCCCGCCACGACGAACCCGACACCACCCGCGGCGAGCACCGCCACGAGCACCGACGCGGCGATGAGGAGGGTCTTGCGGCTCTTGGGGCTGGTACGAGCGGACCTGGGCGGTCTGCGATCGTCGCCCGGTCCTGTCAGGATCTCCTGGCGATCCGGCTCGTTCGGATCATGCATGGTGACACAACTCCCTGCGGTCGTATCGGGAAAGCTCGCCGGCTTCCGCGGGTGATGGACCACACTAGCCGCATCAGTGGAATGCTCGCCCACCCATCACGAGGGAATCACGAATTGTCGCGTTTCAAGGGCATTCGCGCAGGTAGTCAGGACCGCATGGCGCCGGCGGCGAGCGTGGCCGGCGTGCTCATGATCGCCGGAATGGGCGTCGTGCTGGCGTTCGTCGGCACCCCTCGAACCGCCCAGAAAAGCACGCCGGCGAATGATCGGATAAGCCGGCTTACCGGTGATGCGAGCATTCCCGCGCCACCCCACGCGCGCCGGCGGGGACGGGCGGAGTGGCCTGCCGACTGGGCGGGCACCTGGCCGGGGCCCACGTCACAGCCCGCGCCGGCCCTCGCGGGCGACCCCGCCCCGCCCGGCCCGGACAGGCGGCTCGAACGCGTCAGCCCACCGGCCCGCGAGCGCGGCAAGAAGCGGCGTCCGCCCACGCTCGGAGAGCCTCCGGTGATGTCCCCGTGGGTCGCGCCGCCGCTGGGACGAGAAGAAGCCGGGCCGGTCGTCGAAGGCACGCCCCGGGAGAGCGTGATGCCGGAAGCGGCCGGCGAGCCGGCGCCCGCCGCGCGGGTGGCCGCTTCGCCGTCTCCCGCCCCGGCCGCGCCCCCGCATCCTCGTGCGACCCCCGTACCGGACGTGGAGCCCGAGACCGTGGCGCCACCCGAGCCCGCCGAGCGCCGCCGCCAGGAACCCGAGGACACCGAGCGCCGCCGGGAACCGGAGGACGCGGGACGCGCCGGGACCGCCGACCGGCTTCCCGCGCCCGACCCGTGCGCGACGTTCCCCGACGTCCGGCGGGACTACTGCTACCGCCTCCTCGGCGGCCGGTGAGGCCCTCGCGCAGGCTCAGGTGCCGGCAGCCGGCCGGGAAGGCCGCACAGCCCGGGAGGGACCCCGGCTCAGGCCGGGCAGCCGCCCACGGACGCGGCGGGCGCGGCGGCCGGGCGGCCGATGGACGGCATGCCCAGCATGACGCCCTTGGCGTCCGGCGAGGAGGCGCCCTGACGGGCCTCCCAGGCGTCGCCGGCCCGGGTGCGGCGCAGCCCGAGGACCGCGCCGTCGGCCACCAGGTGGTGCGGCGCCGCGTAGGTGACCTCGACGGTCACCATGTCGCCGGGCCGCGGCGTCTCCTGGCCAGCGGCGAAGTGGACCAGGCGGTTGTCGGGGGCGCGGCCGGACAGCCGCCGCGTGGCGTCGTCCTTGCGGCCCTCGCCCTCGGCGACCAGCACCTCCAGCGTGCGGCCGACCTGCTTCTTGTTCTCCTCCCAGGAGATCTCCTCCTGGAGCGCGACGAGCCGCTCGTAGCGCTCCTGGACGACCTCCTTGGGGATCTGGTCGTCCATGGTGGCCGCCGGGGTGCCGGGGCGGATGGAGTACTGGAAGGTGAAGGCGTTGGCGAAGCGGCTCTGCCGGACGACGTCGAGGGTGGCCTGGAAGTCCTCCTCGGTCTCGCCGGGGAAGCCGACGATGATGTCGGTGGAGATGGCCGCGTCGGGCATGGCCGCGCGGACCCGCTCGATGATCCCGAGGTAGCGCTCGGCGCGGTAGGAGCGGCGCATGGCCTTGAGGATCCGGTCGGAGCCCGACTGGAGCGGCATGTGGAGCTGGTGCATGACGTTGGGCGTCTCGGCCATGGCGGCGATCACGTCGTCGGTGAACGCGGCCGGGTGCGGGGAGGTGAAGCGGACCCGCTCCAGCCCCTCGATGCCGCCGCAGGCCCGCAGCAGCTTGCCGAACGCCAGCCGGTCGCCGAACTCGACGCCGTAGGTGTTGACGTTCTGGCCGAGCAGGGTGACCTCCAGCACGCCCTGGCCGACCAGGGTCTCGACCTCGGCGAGGACGTCGCCGGGACGCCGGTCCTTCTCCTTG
This sequence comes from Nonomuraea sp. NPDC050691, assembly GCF_040654455.1. Classification (NCBI taxonomy): domain Bacteria; kingdom Bacillati; phylum Actinomycetota; class Actinomycetes; order Streptosporangiales; family Streptosporangiaceae; genus Nonomuraea; species Nonomuraea sp. NPDC050691. The sequence continues at coordinate 85,537 of NZ_JBFAIA010000015.1, read as the reverse complement.
CCGCGCAGCGACGGCACGATGCAGAACGTGCACGTGTTGTTGCAGCCGACGGAGATGGCCACCCAGGCGGCGTAGGCCGACTCACGCTTGGTGGGCAGCGTCGAGGGGAAGACCTCGAGCGACTCCTTCAGCTCCACCTGCGCCTCGCCGGCGACGCGGGCCCGCTCCAGCAGCACCGGCAGCGAACCGATGTTGTGGGTGCCGAAGACGACGTCCACCCAGGGGGCCCTGCGGACGATCTCGCCCTGGTCCTTCTGCGCCAGGCAGCCGCCCACGGCGATCTGCATGCGCGGATTGCCGACCTTGGCGGGACGCAGATGGCCGAGGTTGCCGTAGAGGCGGTTGTCGGCGTTCTCGCGCACGGCGCACGTGTTGAACACGACCACGTCGGCGGTCTCGCCGTCGGCCGCGCGCACGTAGCCGGCGTCCTCCAGCAGGCCAGACAGGCGCTCGGAGTCGTGCACGTTCATCTGGCACCCGTACGTGCGGACCTCGTACGTGCGGGGGCTCTCCTGGGTCACATTCATGGCGCGTTCTAGGGTAGTCCTTGCAGGGAGATGAGAGACCGTGTGGGCCCAAAAGTCCAGCTCGGTGGCATGATGTGATCGGATCGGTACCACCTGGTTAGTGCGCAGCGTCCTAACGCACCCTAGGTTTTGACCCATGACGGAGAACGGGGACGTGACTCCACTGGTCAAGCTGGAGCACGTCGACAAGCACTTCGGGGCGTTGCACGTCCTGAGGGACATCAACCTGACCGTCTCCCGTGGCGAGGTCCTCGTCGTGATCGGCCCTTCGGGTAGCGGTAAGTCGACGCTCTGCCGGGCGATGAACCGGCTGGAGACGATAGACAGCGGGCAGATCATCTTCGACGGACAGCCCCTGCCGGCCGAGGGCAAGGCGCTGGCGCGCCTGCGCTCCGAGGTCGGCATGGTGTTCCAGTCGTTCAACCTCTTCGCGCACAAGACCATCCGCGAGAACGTCACCCTGGGGCCGCTCAAGGTCCGCAAGGTGGCCAAGGACGCGGCGGACAAGCGCGCGATGGAGCTGCTGGAGCGCGTCGGGATCGCGGCCCAGGCGGACAAGTATCCCGCGCAGCTGTCCGGCGGACAGCAGCAACGGGTGGCGATCGCCAGGGCGCTCGCCATGGACCCGAAGATGATCCTGTTCGACGAGCCGACCTCCGCTCTGGACCCGGAAATGGTCCAGGAGGTGCTCGACGTCATGGTCGGGCTGGCACGTGACGGGATGACGATGGTGGTCGTCACGCATGAGATGGGGTTCGCCCGCAGGGCCGCCAACCGGGTGGTGTTCATGGCCGACGGGCAGATCGTGGAGGAGAACACCCCGGACGAGTTCTTCACCAACGCGCAGACCGACCGGGCGCGTGACTTCCTGTCGAAGATTCTCACGCACTGACTATTAAGGTGGGTACACATGCACATGCGTCGAACCGGAGCAGTGCTCTCCATTGCGGCGATGGTGGGCGGTCTGGCCGCGTGCGGAGGCGGTGACAAGACTTACGCCAACGTGGTGGACAAGATCAAAGATGGCGGGAACCTGGTCGTCGGCACCAAGTGGGATCAGCCGAGCCTGGGCCTGAAGAAGGGCGCCGAGCCGGAGGGCTTCGACGTCGACGTGGCCAAGGCCGTGGTGAAGGAGCTGGCGGGCGGCAAGGACGTCAAGATCACGTGGAAGGAGTCGGCGTCGTCCAACCGCGAGCCGTTCCTGGCCAACGGCACCGTTGACCTCGTCGTCGCCACGTACTCCATCACGGAGGACCGCAAGAAGAAGGTCACCTTCGGCGGGCCCTATGTCATCGCCCACCAGGACGTGATGACGCGCAAGGATGACACCTCGATCAACTCGCCGCAGGACCTCAAGGGCAAGAAGATCTGCAAGGCCGCGGGCTCCAACTCCTACAAGCGGATCACCGACCCGCCGCCGGACGGCCAGCTCGACCTCGACGCGACCACGGTCGACGCCGCCAACTACTCCGAGTGCGTGCAGAAGCTGGGCGGCAGCAACCTCGACGCGGTCACCACCGACGACCTGATCCTGGCGGGCTTCGCCAAGCAGGCGGGCGGCAACTTCAAGGTGCTGGGCCAGGGCTTCACGGACGAGAAGTACGGCATCGGCCTGAAGAAGGGCGACACCAAGACCTGTGAGGCCGTCAACACCGCGGTGAAGAAGCTGTGGGACGACGGCACCATGAAGCAGCTGCTGGAGAAGTGGTTCGGTGGCATCCAGGGTCTGAAGCTGTCCGAGACCGCGCCGCCGGCCGAGGGCTGCGCCTAGTCACACGTCCGAGGCGGCGGCCGGTGACCCGGTCGCCGCCGTCCTATGCGGTGGAGCACGATGGACGAACTTATTTCCTATGCGCCCGAGCTCGCACAGGGGTTCCTGGAGAACGTCAAGCTCGCCCTGGTGGCACTGGTCGTCTCCGTCATCCTCGGCACGGTTCTGGTGGCGATGCGCGTCTCGCCGACCCCGGTCCTGCGCGTGGCGGGCACGGTGTACGTCAACGTGGTGCGCAACACCCCTCTGACGCTGGTGCTGGCCTTCTCGGCGCTCGGCCTGAGCGACCAGCTCGGACTGGTCTTCTCGGACGTACCGCGGACCAACTCCTTCTGGATCGTGGCGTTGGGTCTGTCGGCCTACACCGCGGCCTTCGTCTGCGAGGCGCTGCGCGCCGGCATCAACACAGTGCCGATGGGGCAGGCCGAGGCGGCCCGGGCGGTCGGGCTGACCTTCTTCCAGACCCTGACCATGATCATCCTGCCGCAGGCGTTCCGGGCGGTCATCGCCCCGCTGGGCAGCGTGATCATCGCCATGATCAAGAACACGACGGTCGCGACCGCGGGCGGTTACCTCGCCGATGTCGCGGCGACGATGAAGGAGGTCTTCGACACGACCGGCGCCTCCATCCCGATCTTCCTCGGCGTGGTCGCGGCCTTCATGCTGCTGGTCCTGCCGATCGGATACTTCACCGGGTGGCTGTCCCGGAGGCTGGCGGTGGTCCGATGAGCACGGCCGTCCTGTTCGACACCCCCGGGCCGCGCGCCCGGGTGCGCAACCACCTGCTCACGGTCGTCAGCGTCATCCTGGTGGCCGCCGCCCTGTACGGCGTCTACCGCGGCTTCGACGCCAAGGGGCAGTGGGAAGGCAAGATCTGGGAGCCGTTCCTCCAGGCCACGACCTGGCAGGAGTTCATCATCCCGGGTCTGATCGGCACGCTGAAGGCCGCGGCGGCCGCCGCGGTGCTGGCGCTGCTCTTCGGCGCGGTCTTCGGCCTGGCCAGGCTGTCCGACCATGCCTGGATCCGCGTCCCGGCGGGCCTGGTGGTGGAGGTCTTCCGCGCCATCCCGCTGCTGCTGCTGATCTTCTTCATCTTCTACCTGGCGCCCAGCGTGATGGGCGGCGGCGACTACGCCTTCTTCGCCGTGGTGCTCGGCCTGACCCTGTACAACGGCTCGGTACTGGCCGAGGTGGTGCGGGCAGGCGTGCTCTCGGTGGCCAAGGGGCAGTCGGAGGCGGCCTACGCCATCGGCATGCGCAAGAACCAGGTGATGCGGCTGGTGCTGCTCCCGCAGGCCGTCACGGCGATGATGCCGGCGATCGTCAGCCAGCTCGTGGTACTGCTCAAGGACACCGCGCTCGGCTACATCATCGCGTACGTCGACCTGCTCAACACCGGCTTCAAGATCCTGCCCGCGGTGTTCTTCGGTTCGCTGATCCCGGCTGCCATCGTCATCGGGATCATCTACGTGGCGCTCAACATGTCGCTGAGCTACCTGGCGACCTGGCTGGAGCGGCGCACACGGCGCAGCCGCAAGCTGACCACCGGCCCGGTCGAGCCGCCCAGCGCCATGGCGGCGGTGGGAACCGGCCAGCCGACCGGCGGCGGCCCCATCATCGACTGAAGCCCTCCGGGGCACGGGTTCACGAGGGGCGGTCACCTGCTGGGGTGACCGCCTCTCACTGTTCCCGATCTTCCGGCAGGATGCCCCTATGCCCTTCTGGCCCTCCCCCATCTCCACGACCGACGTCGCCCGGTCCGGGCTCCGTCCGTCCTGGCCCATCGCCCGTGACGGGCAGGTGTGGTGGACCGAGGACCGGCCCGACGAGGGCGGGCGCACGACGATCGTGCGCCGCGCCGCCGACGGCACCCGCCGCGAGCTGCTGGCCGCGCCGTGGTGCGCGCGCACCCGGGTCCACGAGTACGGCGGGCGCCCCTACGCGGTGACGCCCGCCGGCGAGGTGGTCTTCTGCAACCTCGCCGACCAGCGGCTCTACCTCGGCCACGACGACCCCGTGCCCCTCACCCCGCTGGGCGACGGGTCCCGCTACGCCGACCTGCTCGTCCGCGACGGCCGGGTGTGGTGCGTGCGCGAACGCCACCACGACGGCAAGGTGACCCGCTCCGTCGTCTCGTTCGCCCTCGACGCCCCGGGCGATTTGCGCGAGCACGTCACCGGCGCCGACTTCTACGCCTTCCCCACCCTCTCCCCCGACGGGCGCCACCTGGCCTTCGTCTGCTGGGACCACCCCCTCATGCCGTGGGACGGCACCGAGCTGCGCGTCACCCGCCTGTCCGACGGCGCCACGTGGACGGTCGCGGGCAGCCCGTCCGAGTCGGTCCTCGCGCCCCAGTGGAAGGACGACGGCCACCTCTACCTGGTCTCCGACCGCTCCGGCTGGTGGAACCTGCACGAGGCGCCGGTGCACGGCGGCCCCTCCCGGGCCCTGCACCCGGCCGAGGAGGAGTTCGCGGGGCCGCTGTGGCGGCTGGGCGGCCTGCCGTACACCGTGCTCGGCGACGGGCGGCTCGCGGTGCTGCACGGGCGCGGCGACCTGCGGCTCGGCGTGCTCGACCCGCGGACGGGGGCGCTGCGCGACCTCGACGCGCCCTGCGAGGGGTGGGACCCGGCGCTGGCCGCGGACGGCGGGGCGCTGGTCGGAGTCGGGTACGGTCCCACGGCGCCGCGGACCGTCCTGCGGGTGGACACGGCGACGGGACGGGCCGAGACGCTGGCGTGCGACGCCGAGCGGCTGCCCGATCCGGCCTGGCTGCCGTCACCGCGGGCGGTGGAGCTGCCCGGCCGCGAGGGCCGCCGCGTCCACGCCCACCTCTACCCGCCGACCGGCGGCGAGCCCGGCGTAGCTCCCCCGTACGTGGTCTTCGTGCACGGCGGCCCGACCGCGCACGCGGGCATCGCGCTCGACCTGGAGAAGGCCCTGCTCACCTCCCGCGGCATCGGCGTCCTCGACGTGGACTACGGCGGTTCCACCGGCTACGGCCGGGCCTACCGCGAGCTGCTGCGGGGCCGGTGGGGCGTCGTCGACGTCGAGGACGTCGTCGCGGCGGCCGAATGGCTGTCCACCGAGGGCCTGGCCGACCCCGCCCGGGTCGCCGTGCGCGGCGGCAGCGCGGGCGGCTGGACCGTGATGGCCGCCTGCTGCCGGTCGGGCGCGTTCGCGGGCGGCGTCTCCTACTACGGCGTCAGCGCCCTGGCTCCGCTCATCAGCCACACCCACGACTTCGAGTCGCGTTACGTCGAGTGGCTGGTCGGCCCGGAGGACGCCGGTCTGTACGCCGCGCGCGAGCCGCTCGCCCTGGTCGGCGGGGTGACCTGCCCCATGCTGCTCCTCCAGGGGCTCGACGACCCGATCGTGCCGCCCGAGCAGTCGGCGGCCTTCGCCGACGCGCTGGCGGAGCGCGGGGTGCCGTGCACGTATCTCGCGTTCGAGGGCGAGTCGCACGGGTTCCGCCGCGCGGAGACCCGCGCCACCGCCCTCGCCGCCGAGCTGGCCTTCTACCAGCAGATCTTCAGCTAGACCCCGGGGAAAGGCATCAGCCCTCGCGGTGGGGGGCGTCAGCCCTTGCGCCACTCCCCCGATCCGAGCGCGCCGGCCGCCTGCGGCCCCATCAGGCCGAGCCCGCCGTCCACGAACACCGTCGACCCGGTCACGTACGACGCCGCCGGGCTCGCCAGGAACGCCACCACGGCGGCCACCTCGTGGGCGTCGCCCGGCCGGTTGATCGGGTAGCCGGGTCTGGTGCCGACCTGCGGCGGCAGGTCGTCCTGGCCCGTCATGGGCGTGGCGATCTCGCCCGGGGCCACGGTGTTGACGGTGATCCCGTACTCGGACAGCTCCAGCGCGAGGACACGGCTGAGCATCCGCAGCCCGCCCTTGGCCGCGCAGTACGGGCCCGCCCCCACCCGGGGGTACTCCTCGTGGACGCTGGTCACGCTCACGATGCGGCCGCCGCGGCCCGTCCGGGCCATCCGCCGGGCGGCCCGCTGCGCGCACAGGAACGGCCCGTCGAGGTCCACCGCGAGAACCGACCGCCAGCGTTCGTAGTCCATGTCGAGCAGCGGCTCGGCGCTGCCGGTGCCCGCGTTGTTGACCAGCACGCCGAGGCCGCCGAGCTCCTCGGCGAGGTCGTCCACGATCTGCGCGGCGCTCTCGGGGTCGGTCAGGTCGTGTTGGCGCACGGTGGCGGCCTTGCCCAGGTCGCGCACCTGCTTGGCGGTGTCCTCGGCTCCGTCGCTGTCGGAGTGGAAGGTGATCCCGATGTCGAACCCCTGCTCGGCCAGCGTCACGGCGGTGGCCTTGCCGATGCCGGAGTCGGCTCCCGTGATGATCGCGACCCGGTCGTAGCCCTCGGTCATGACTCTCCCCTCGTCGAAAGCGGGCCCGTGCCGGAGCCCCCGTCCTCTGGCGCGGCGCGCGCCCTCCGGCCTCCTGCCCGCGACGGGTCCGTCCACCCCTCAAGTCACCATCCCCCTGACAGGTCGCTGCCAGGGGGATGCCAGCGGGCCCGGACACCGTTGACGACATGAAGTACGCGATCGAAGCCGAAGGGCTCGTCAAGAGATACGGCGACAAGGCCGCGCTCGACGGCGTCGACCTGAGGGCCAGGACGGGCGCCGTGCTCGGCGTCCTGGGCCCGAACGGCGCGGGCAAGACCACGGCGGTCCGCATCCTCGCCACCCTGGCCGCCCCCGACGCGGGCCACGCCCTGGTCGGCGGGTACGACGTGACCCGCCAGGCCGGCAAGGTACGCGAGCTGATCGGCCTGACCGGCCAGTACGCCTCGGTCGACGAGAAGCTGACCGGCACCCAGAACCTGCTGCTGATGGGCCGCCTGCTCGGCCTGTCCAGGTCGGAGGCCCGGGCCAGGGCGGCGGAGCTGCTGGCCCGCTTCGGCCTGGAGGAGGCGGCCGGCCGCGCGGCGAGCGGCTACTCGGGCGGCATGCGCCGCCGCCTCGACCTGGCGGTCAGCCTGGTGAGCCGCCCGCGCATCCTGTTCCTCGACGAGCCGACCACGGGGCTCGACCCCCACGCCCGCGGCGAGCTGTGGGACGTGGTCAGGGAGCTGACCGCCGACGGCGTGACCGTGCTGCTGACCACCCAGTACCTGGAGGAGGCCGACCAGCTCGCCGACGACCTGCTGGTCATCGACCGGGGCCGGGTCGCCGCCGCCGGGACGCCCGACGAGCTCAAGGCGCTGGCGGGCGGGCACCGGCTCGACGTCAAGCCGTTGCGCGCCGCCGACCTGGAGAAGGCCGAGACGATCCTCGGCGCGAAGGCCGTGGGCGGGGTGGTGAGCATCCCGGTGCACGACCTGGCCGAGCCGCCGGCCACGCTGCGGGCGCTCGACGACGCGGGCATCGTGCTCGCCGGGCACGCCCTGCGCCTGCCCTCACTGGACGACGTCTTCCTCACCCTGACCGGAGACCCCCGATGACCACCGCGCTTTCTCAAGGGCTGACGCTGGCCTGGCGCAGCCTGATCCCGCTCAGGAACAGTCCCGGCCAGCTTCTGGGCATGCTGTTCCAGCCCGTCTTCATGATCGTCATCTTCGTGTACCTGTTCGGCGGCGCCGCTGGGGGCGACCGCGCGGGCGCGGTGGCGTACATGCTGCCCGGCGTGCTCGTCCAGGTGGCGCTGATGTCGACGATCACCACCGGCATGAACCTGGCCACCGACATCGGCAACGGTGTGTTCGACAGGTTCAGGACCATGCCGATCGCCAGGTCGGCGCCGCTCGCGGGACGCGTCATGGCGGACCTGCTCACGCTGCTGATCACGATCGCGATGTCCATGATCGTGGGGTACGCCGTCGGCTTCCGCGTCACGACGGACCCGATCGGCGCGCTGGCGGGGCTCGGCCTGGTCCTGCTGCTGGCCATGGCGTTGAGCTGGGGCTCGGCCTGGATCGGGCTGGTGGCCAAGTCCGTCACGTCGATGCAGGGCATCTCGACGGCCGTCCTGCTGCCCCTCACGTTCGGCAGCAGCGCCTTCGTGCCCGCCACCGACATGCCCGGCTGGCTGACCTGGTGGATGTCCGTCAACCCCGTCTCCCATCTGGCCGGCGCCCTGCGCGGGTTCCTGACCGGCGGCCTGCACGGCTCGGACGTGTGGATCACGCTCGGCTGGACCGCCGCGCTGCTCGCCCTCTTCGTCCCTCTCGCCCTTCGCGCTTACAACAGGAGAGTCCGATGATCGAGACCACCGAGACCATGACCGCCCGCGACGGCGTCGAGCTCGTGTCGACGCTGTGGCGGCCCGCCGCTGATCGTCGCGGACCCGGCGACAGTGGGCACGGGCGCTTCCCCGTGCTGCTCTCACGCACCCCGTACGGCCGGGCCGTCGAGGGCCCCGGATTCCATCTCGACGTGCCCCGCCTCGTGGCCGCCGGGTACGCGGTCGTCCTGCAGGACGTGCGCGGCACAGGCGCCTCGCAGGGCGAGTTCCGGTTCATCGGTGGGGAGGCGGCCGACGGCTACGACACGGTCCGGTGGGCGGCGACCGCGCCATGGTCCGACGGAAATGTCGGAATGTATGGGGATTCGTACCTGGGCATCACCCAGCTGCTCGCGGCCCAGGAGCGGCCGGAGGGCCTCAGGGCCATCGCGCCGCACGTCTCCCCCGCCGGCCTGTACGAATGCGTCTACCAGCCGGGCGGCGTCCCCAACCTCAACATCATCCTCACCGTCAGCGCGATGGTGCTCGCCGTGGACGAGCTGGACCGCCGGATCTCCCGGGGCACGGCCACGCAGGAGGACAAGGACAGGTACATGGCGGCCATCGGCCTGCCCGACCGGATCGACGAGCGCCTGCTGGAGCTCTCCGGGCGGCTGCCGCTCAGCGACCAGCCGCTGCTGGCGGACCTGGTGCCCTTCTACGCCTCGTGGATGGAGCACCCCGACCCGCTGGACCCGCTCTGGCGGGGCGGGGTCGTCGACCACTCCAGGATCGAGGTACCCGCGCTGGTCAGCACCGGCTGGTACGACTACTTCCGCGACGGCTCCATCGAGCACTACGAGCGGCTGCGCGGTGAGTCCCGGCTGATCGTGGGCCCGTGGACGCACTTCTCCCACGAGCGGGACATCTGCGGGCGCGACTACGGCGACCAGGCGAGCCAGGAGGCCGTCGACTGGACCGGGGCGCACCTCGACTGGTTCGACCACTGGCTGCGCGGGGCCCCCATGCGCGACCAGGCTCGCGTGAAGATCTTCGTGATGGGCGACGACGCCTGGCGCGAGGAGGACGACTGGCCGATCTCGCGGGCCCGGCGCGTCCTGTACCACCTGGGCTTCGACGGGACGCTGAGCACGAGGCCGGTGGAGGGCGGCTCCGCCGAGTTCGTCAGCGACCCCGGTGACCCGGTGCCGACGCTCGGCGGGGCGGTCATGACGTTCGCCGCGTTCGGCCCGCTCGACCAGCGGCCCCTCGACGAGCGCGGCGACGTGCTGCGCCACCGGACCGAGCCGCTCGGCGTGCGGGTGGAGGTGAGCGGCGAGGTCGAGCTGGTCGCGCGCGTCTCCTCCACCGCCACGAGCGCGGACCTCACGGCCAAGCTGATCGACGTCCACCCCGACGGGCGGGCCGAGCTGCTGACCGACGGCGTCGCGAGGGTGGACGGCCTCGTGCCCGGCGAGGTGCGCGAGGTCACGGTGCGGCTCGGCGCGATCTCCAACGCGTTCCGGCCAGGCCACCGGATCAGGATCGACGTGGCGGGCTCGAACTTCCCCAGGTTCGGCCGGAACCCGGAGAAGGGCACCACCACGCTGCACGGCCCCTCCTACGTCGTGCTGCCCACCATCCCGTAGACCTCCTCCCTCGACATGGCCGCGCCCTTGGCGAAGCACTCCTCGAAGTGCTCGCCGCCGAGCGCGGCCCTGGCCGATTCCAGGCCCTCCAACGTGTCGAGCGAGGTGTCGCGCGGCTCGATCGCCGACGACGCGCCGAACAGCACGGCGGCCCGCTCCTGATCGCCCGCGACCTGCGCGGCCAGCGCGAACCCGGCCAGCACCAGCGACAGCATCGGCCGGTCGGGGTTGCCCGCGCCAAGTGTTCCAAGGGCCAGCCGGTGCTGCTCGATCGCGGCGTCCAGCTCGCCGCTCCGTGCCAGCGCCCGGCCGTACGCGGTCCTGAGCCCGGCGGCGAGCTGCACCACGGGCGGAGCCTGCGAGAGCACGTCGAACAGGCCGCGGTAGATCTCCAACCCGCGGTCCAGCTCGCCGCGCCGGCAGGCGTGGGCGGCCTCGCCCATCCCGAGCAGCAGCAGCGAGTGCGGCGTGGTCTCCTCGTCCACGCCGGCCCTGGCCCTCGCCAGGTCCTCGCCCGCGCCGTCCAGGTCGCCGCCGCGCATGCGCAGCTCCGCCAGCCTGATCAGGGTCGAGATCGCCTCGTCGGCGCCGACCCAGCGGCTGGTCATGCCCCAGACCTCGGCGATGATGTCGTCGGTCGGGGCGCCCCTGGCGGCCCGCAGCTCGGCCAGGCCGAGGAGCGCCTCGGTCAGCCCCCATCGGTCGCCGAGCTTCCTGAACCCGGCCACCGCCTGCTCGAGGTTCTCCTCGGTGCGGGGGCCCGGGCCGCCGATCATGAGGGCGGAGCTGGACAGCCAGGGATCGTCGCTCTTGACGTACCCTTCGAGGAGCTCGGCGGCCACCTCGTCACGGCCCGCGACGGCGGCCATGACGACCCTGCTGAGCTTGAGCATCGGGTGCAGCGGCCCCTCCCGCTCGGCCCGCTCGATCAGCAGGTCCATCCGGTGCGACAGCGCCAGCACGGCGGGCCGGTCGTTGGCGATCGTGCCGATCATGGAGACGCCGTACGCGAACATGCAGGCCGTGTAGGCCGCGGCCAGCCCGGGCGGCGGCTCGTCCCCCACCAGTTCGAGCACCTGAACGGCCCAGGCCGTGCTCTCCCGCCGGTAGCCGCACATCCACCAGTACCAGTTGAGCGCCCCGCACAGCCGCAGCGCGGTCTCGACGTCCCGCTCGTCGATCGCCCAGCGCAGCGCGGCGGCGAAGTCGTCGCGCTCGGGCGCCATCCGCTCGAGCCAGACGGTCTGCGCGGCGGTGCGCAGCTCGGGCACCGCCCGTTCGGCCAGGTCCAGCAGATACGCCGCGTGCCGCCGCCGGTACTCGCCGGCCTCCCCCGCCTCGGCCAGCCGTTCGAGGGCGTAGGCACGGATGGTCTCCAGCATGGAGTAGCGGCCCTCGGGCGAGAGCTGGACCAGCGACTTGTCGGCGAGCGCGCCCAGCACGTCCGCCGTCCCCCCGCAGACCGCCTCGACCGCCTCCAGCGTCGCGCCGCCCGCGAACACGCCGAGCCGCCTGGCCAGCACCCGCTCCTCCGCGTCCAGCAGGTCCCAGCTCCACTCCACCACCGCTCTGAGCGTCTGCTGGCGCGGCAGCGCGGTCCTGCTGCCGCCGGTGAGGAGCTTGAACCGGTCGTCGATGCGGTCGGCGAGCTGCTGCGGCGTCATGGTGCGCAGGCGGGCCGCGGCCAGCTCGATGGCCAGCGGCATGCCGTCCAGCCGGCGGCAGAGCGCCACCACGGCGGCCACGTTCCCGTCGTCGATCGCGAACCCCGGCCGGGCGGCGGTGGCCCGGTCCAGCAGCAGCCGGACCGACGGATACGCCTCCGCCCGCGCGGGGTCCGCGCCGACGGGCGGCGGCGCGAGCGGCGGGATGGGCGCCAGGTGCTCGCCCGGCAGGTTGAGCGGCTCCCTGCTGGTGGCCAGCACCCGCAGGTCGGGGCATTCGGTCAGCAGCCGCTCGGCCAGCTCGGCGGCCGCGTCGACGAGGTGCTCGCAGTTGTCCAGGACGAGCAGCGCGGCTCGGCCCGCGACGGCCTCGGCCACCTGCGCCACCGGGTCGCCGCTGTCCGCGGGCATACGGTACGGCGGGCGGTCGTCCCGCAGCCCCAGCGCGTCGAGCACGGTGCCCATGACCTCTTTCGGGTCACTCACCGGGGCCAGCTCGACCATCCAGGCCGCATCGGCGGATCGCAGCGCCACCTCGGTGGCCAGCCTGGTCTTGCCCGCGCCGCCGGGGCCGACCAGCGTGACGACCCTGGCCCGGCCGAGCAGGGCGGCGAGCTGGTCCAGCTCGGCCTCGCGGCCGATGAAGCTGGTCCTCGGGGCCCGTACGTTGCCCCGCTGCCGGGCCTGGACCGGTGGCGCCTGCGCGCGTACCTCTCCTGAGATGACGGCCAGATGGGCGGCACGCAGCTCCGGTCCGGGATCCACGCCCAGCTCGTCGGCGAGCGTGCGGCGGGTGCGTTCGAACAGCTCCAGCGCCTCGGCCTGCCGCCCCTCGGCGGCCAGCGCCCGCATGGCCAGGGCGGCCAGCCGCTCGCGCAGCGGGTGCGCGGCGGCCTCCGCGGTCAGCTCCACCGGCGCCCCGGCCGCCAGCCGCGCCTCGGCGCGGGCCTCGACGGCGGTGAGGCGGTCCTGTTCCAGGGCGGCGGCCGCGTTCCCCAGGAGCGGCACCGTGGTGAGGTCCGCCAGCGCCGGTCCCCGCCAGAGCTCCAGGCCATCCCCGGTCCTGGCGGTTCTCCTGAACCGGAGGGCGTCCACGTCGTCCGGTTCCACGGCCAGCGCGTAGCCGCCCGGTCTGCTCTCCACCACCTCGTACGGGCGCAGCGCCACCCGCAGCCGCTTGACCAGCGTCTGGAGGGCGTTGGCCGCGTTGGCGGGGGGCTCGTCCGGCCACAGAGCGTCGATCAGCCGCTCCGCGGTGACGGTACGACCGGCTTCCAGGGCCAGGACGGCCAGCAGCGCCCGCAACCTGAACCCGCCGACCGCGACCGGTCCCTCGTCGCCCTCGACCTCCAACGGCCCAAGGATGGATATCCGCACATGTCACATCCTGCCCTGCCGAGGCGTCGCGGTCGGCCGCCGGCGGGCACCCCCTTCGGCCGCCGCACAGGCGCTCCACCACCCGCGCCGCCCACCGCTTCTGTGCCGGGCCGGCGCCCGCGGCGGGTCAGCGGGCGAACTCGGTGGCGCGCGACTCGCGGACGACCGTGATGCGGATCTGCCCCGGGTAGGTCAGCTCCTCCTCGACCTGCTTGGCGACGTCCCGGGCGATCACCTGCGCCTGGATGTCGTCGATCGCGTCCGGCTTGACCATGACCCGGATCTCCCGGCCGGCCTGCATGGCGAAGACCTTCTCCACGCCGTCGTACGACTGCGCGATCTCCTCCAGCCGCTCCAGCCGCTTGACGTACGCCTCCAGCGACTCGCGGCGCGCACCGGGACGGCTGCCGCTGATCGCGTCGGCCGCCTGCGTGAGAACCGCTTCGACGGTGCGGACCTCGACCTCGTTGTGGTGCGCCTCGATGGCGTGGACCACGTCCTCCGACTCGCCGTACCGGCGGGCGATCTCCGCGCCGATCAGCGCGTGGCTGCCCTCCACCTCGTGCGTGAGGGCCTTGCCGATGTCGTGCAGCAGGGCGCAGCGCTTCATCAGCCGCTGGTCGAGCTTGAGCTCGGCGGCCATGATGCCGGCGATGTGCGCCGACTCGATGAGGTGCTTCAGCACGTTCTGCCCGTACGAGGTGCGGTAGCGGAGCTGGCCGAGCAGCAGCGTCAGCTCCGGGTGCATGTCGGTGATGCCGAGCTCGACCAGCGCGTCCTCGCCGGCGCGGGCGCACAGGTCCTGGACCTCGGCCCGGCTGCGCTCGTGGGCCTCCTCGATGCGCTGCGGGTGGATGCGGCCGTCGAGCACGAGCTTCTCCAGGGTCAGCCTGGCGGTCTCGCGGCGTACCGGGTCGAAGCAGGACAGCAGCACGGCCTCGGGGGTGTCGTCGATGATGAGGTTGACGCCGGTCGTCGACTCGAACGCGCGGATGTTGCGGCCCTCGCGGCCGATGATGCGGCCCTTCATCTCGTCGCCCGGCAGGTGCAGCACGCTCACCACGGACTCGGCGGTCTGCTCGGCCGCCACCCGCTGCACCGCCAGCGTCACGATCTTGGCGGCGCGCTTCTCGCCCTCCTTGCGGGCCTGCCCCTCGATCTCCCGGATGATCAGCACGGCCTCGCGCTTGGCCTGGTTCTCGATCTCCCTGACCAGCTCCGCCTTGGCCTGGGCGGCGGTCAGCCCGGCCACCCGCTCCAGCAGCGCCCGCCGCTCGTCCTCCACCTGGAGCAGCTCGGCCTTCCGGTCGGCGAGGCGGGCCTCGTCCTCGCCCAGCTTGCGCTGGTGCTCGGCCTGCCGCCGGGCCTCCTCGTCCAGGCGCTCCTCGCGCTCGGCGAGGCGGGTCTCGCGGCGTTCGAGGTCGGCGCGCAGCTCCTTGAGCTCGGACTTGAGGATCCGGCCCTCCTCCTCGACCTCGCGCCGCATCCGCGCGGCGCTCTCGGCCGCCGCTTCGGAGCGGCGCAGGATCTCCTCGGCGTCGGACTCCGCCTTGCCGCGGATCTCGCCGGCCTCCTGGCGGGCCTGCTCCAGCTCCTCGTGGACGGCCTGGAGCTGCTCGGTGGACGGCTTGGCAGGCTGCGGCGTGAGACCCGAGGTGCGGCGGACCACGACGAAGAGCGTGGCGATCATGCCGAACGTGAGCAGGAGCACCGCCACAGACAACACCACGACAAGCGGCCCCATGCGCTCCCGCCCTCCTCGCGTCGTCAACACCCGTAAATGCGGCCACAGAACGCGAGGGGTCACACGCGCGGCGCGGAACGCCCGATCGGCGTCATCACGACGCGGATATCAGCCAAGGCGGAAGCCAGGCCGGAGCCCGGCCGGACGCCGGCCGCGACAGCCGGGGTCTCGCCCGCCTCGATCAGTCAAGCTCGCTCGTTCGTACGTCACCGGTATGGCAATCCGCGCAGCGCGGAGTAACTCCTCACTGCCGTCGAGGTTATGCGTCGAACAAGTCACGAGCAAGCAAACGCGTTATCAAGCGTGTCTTACGGGATGGCTTCTCGTCATTCGCCCGGATATCGCGCGATCCTGGGAAATGGCACGTGTACGGCAAGCGGCGGCCTCGAGCGGCGCGGCGCGCACGTCCGGACATTACCCGCGGGCGCCACCACGTCGGGCCTTGCCTGGGTGAGTACAGCACGGCGGGGGTCGCCCTGGGCGCCCGGCTGAGCGTCGCCCTCGGGGATGCACGCCTGGAGCGCGGCGCGGCAGGCGCCGCGCGATCTCACGACAGGCCCCTTTCCCCCATATATCGCCACATAAACCCCGGCAGCCTCACTTTCCCCAGATTTCCAGTAACCGGGGGCCCAAAGGAACTGGCCACGCCGTAAGAAGACCCGCCGAGAAAGGACGGCACACACCCGACAGGATGCAACCCCGAGACGACGCAACGCAGACAGGCCGCAACCCCGAAGCGACGCGACCCCGAGGTGGCGCAACCCCGAGACGACGCGACCCCGAAGCGACGCAACCCCGAGACGACGCGACCCCGAGGTGCCCGCCCGTCAGACCACCCCGTCAAACCAGACCGTCACCCCGCCCCCTCGAGCCGTCCCCGCAAGCCACCCCGTCGCCGCTCCGATGTGCCGCTCGGGCGAACCGTCCGTCAAGCCCGCAGGCGCAGGCCCCGTGGCGTCGGGTGGAAGCCCGCCGCCTCAAGCGCCTCGGCCAGGGGCGACTCGGTGATGGAGGCGCCGTCGGCCCGCTCGACGGTCAGCTTGCCGAGCGCCCCGTCGCGCACGGCGAGGGCCAGCGCGTCCACTGCCGGGCGCAGCCGTTCGTCATCCGTGAACGACAGCAGCGTCTTGCCGCCCCGCTCGACGTACAGCACGAGGAATCCGTCGACCAGCACCACCAGCGCGCCGGCCTTGCGCCCGGGCTTGTGCGCGACATCCCCGGGATGCGCCGGCCACGACAGGGCCGCACCGTAGGGGTTGGCCGGGTCGGCCGCCGCGAGCACCACCGCCCGTCGCGTAGCCCCGCGCTCGCCCGGCGGCTCGCCGGTGGTCGCGAGGGACGGCGCCATGGCCCGCATCCGGTCGACCGCCCCCGGCAGCGCGAACTGGGCGCCCCCGAGCCCCTCGACGAAGTAGCCGCGCCGGCACCGGCCGCTCTCCTCGTACGCGCGCAGCACCTGGTAGACCGGCGAGAACCCGCCGGGCAGCCGCTCGGACGTCACCGCGCCGCGAGTCAGCACCCCGTGGCGTTCGAGAAGGACCTCGGCCTGGGCCTGCGCCCGCTGGGTCGCGTCACCGGCGGGGGCGGGCAGCAGCCACCACCGCCCGCCCACGGTCGGCGGCCCGCTCCGGGTGGGCAGCACGGCTCGGCGCCGCCGCGTCGTGGCAGGGCGATGCGCGGGACGCCCGGACCCCAGCGTCGCTCGCAGCGGCGCCAGCGTGTCACCCGACACGCGGCCGGACCACACGAGGTCCCACAGGGCCGTGGCGAGCGTCGTGTCGTCGAGCGACCCGAGCCGGTCGGACAACCCCCGGAAGAACAGCGCCCCTCCGCCGCCGAGCGCCTCCAGCACCTGCTCGTGGACCGGCGTCATGGTGATCTCGGCGGGTTCGGGCATCAGCACGGGCGCTGTGTCGGCGAAGTAGAGCGACACCCACCCGTCGCCGCCCGGCAGCGATCCCTGGCCGGCCCAGATCACCTCGCCGGACGAGGTCAGCTCGTCGAGCAGCGCCGGATGGTAGCCGGGCACCCGCGACGGCAGGACCAGGGACTCCAGCACCGAGGCGGGCACGGCCGCGCCCTGGAGCTGCTCGACGGCGTGGACCAGCGCGTCCATCGCCCGCGCGGCCCCAGCGGCCCCCGTCGCCGCGCCATAGCCCGTCGCCCCTCCGGCCCCGGTCGCCCCGGCATGGCCCGTCGCCCCTCCGGCGCCCGCCGGCCCCCTCGCTCCTGACACTCCGGGCCCTGACGCCGCTCCGGGCCCGGTCGAGCCGGTGATGCCGTGCCAGGCCGGCAGGAACAGGGCCAGCGTCTCCGGGGCGACCGGCTCGACCTCCTTGCGCAGCCGGGCGAGCGACCTGCGCCGCAGCATGCGCAGCACGCCCGCGTCGCACCACTCCTCACCCCTGCCGCCCGGCCTGAACTCGCCGTTGACCACCCGCCCGGACGCGGCCAGGCGGTGCAACGCGTCGCGTACCACGGCCACGCCCAGCCCGAACCGGGCCGCCGCCGTTCCCGCGTGGAAGGGCCCGCGCGTGCGGGCGTGGCGCGCCACCAGGTCCGCCAGCGGGTCGGCGACCGGTTCCAGGAACGCGTGGGGCACCCCGACCGGCAGCGGCACGCCCAGCGCGTCGCGCATCCGCGCCGCGTCCTCGATGGCCGTCCACTGCTCCTCGCCCGCGACGCGCACCCGGATCGCCCGCCGCGCGCGTTCGAGCTCCTCCAGCCAGACCGGGTCGCCGCCGCGCACGCTCACGTCGGGCGCGAGCAGCGGCCCGTGCGAGCGCAGCAGGTCGGCCAGGTCCTCGGCGTCGCGCAGCGGCCGGTCGAGCCTGGCCAGCTCCCGCTCGGCGTCGGAGATCACGTCGGGGTCGAGCAGTTCGCGCAGGTCGGCCTGGCCCAGCAGCTCGGCCAGCAGCGAGGTGTCCAGCGCCAGCGCCTGCGCCCGCCGTTCGGCCAGCGGCGCGTCGCCCTCGTACATGAAGGCGCCCACGTAGTGGAACAGCAGCGACGCCGCGAACGGCGACGCCTGCGACGTCTCCACCTCGACCACGCGCACCCGGCGCGCGGCGATGTCGCGCATCAGCCGGACCAGCCCCGGCACGTCGAACACGTCCTGCAGGCACTCACGCATCGTCTCCAGCACGATCGGGAACGACGCGTACTTCGAGGCCACTCCCAGCAGGTGGGCCGCCCGCTGCCGCTGCTGCCACAGCGGGCTGCGCCGGCCGGGGGTGCGGCGCGGCAGCAGCAGCGCCCGCCCCGCGCACTCCCTGAACCGCGAGGCGAACATCGCCGACCCGCCCAGCTCCTCGGTGACGATCTGCTCGATCTCCTCCGGGTCGAACGCGGCCACGTCGGAGGGCGGTTCGGCCAGGGTGTCGGGGATGCGCAGCACGATGCCGTCGTCGGAGTGGACCGCCTGCACGTCGAGGCCGTAGCGCTCGTGCAGCCGCCGGTTGATCGCCAGCGCCCAGGGCGCGTGGACGCGGGCGCCGTACGGGGAGTGGATGACCACCCGCCAGTCGCCCAGCTCGTCGTGGAACCGCTCGACCACGAGGGTGCGGTCGTCGGGGACGTAGCCGGTCGCCTCGCGCTGCTCGGCCAGGTAGGACTTGAGGTTGGCGGCGGCGTACTCGTCGAGCCCGGCGGCCCGCGCGCGCTCGACCGAGCCGTCGGCGGCCTGCTCGCGCAGGAACGCGCCGATGGCCGCGCCCAGCTCCGCCGGCCGGCCCGGGGCGTCGCCGTGCCAGAACGGCAGCTTGCCCGGCTGGCCGGGAGCCGGGGAGACGAGGACGCGGTCGGCCGTGATGTCCTCGATGCGCCACGACGTCGCGCCGAGGACGAACACGTCGCCGACCCGCGACTCGTACACCATCTCCTCGTCCAGCTCCCCGACCCGCGACGCCTTCTCGCCCACCAGGAACACGCCGAACAGGCCGCGGTCGGGGATGGTGCCGCCGTTGGTGACGGCCAGCCGCTGGGCGCCCGGACGCCCGCGCAGGATGCCCGTCACCCGGTCCCACACGACGCGCGGGCGCAGCTCGGCGAACTCCTCGCTCGGGTAGCGGCCGGCCAGCATGTCGAGCGTGGCCTCCAGCGCGCTGCGCGGCAGCGTGGCGTAGGGGGCGGCGCGTTTGACGACGGCCTCCAGCTCGTCGACCGTCCACTCGTCGAGTGCGGTCATCGCCACGATCTGCTGGGCGAGGACGTCGAGGGGGTTGCGGGGGTAGCGCAGCTCCTCGATCTCGCCGTTCTTCATGCGCTCGGCGACCACCGCGGTCTGGACGAGGTCGCCGCGGTACTTGGGGAAGATCACGCCCCTGGAGACGGCGCCCACCTGGTGACCGGCCCGGCCGATGCGCTGCAGGCCGCTCGCCACGCTGGGCGGCGCCTCGACGCAGGCGACCAGGTCGACGGCGCCCATGTCGATGCCCAGCTCCAGGCTGGAGGTGGCGACCACGGCGGGCAGCCGGCCCGACTTGAGCGCCTCCTCGATCTGCGCCCGCTCCTCCTTGGAGACGGACCCGTGGTGAGCGCGGACGATCTCGGTCGTCACGCCCTTGCTGGCGCCGGCCTGGGCCATCATCTCGGCGGGTGTCCGCCGGACCGGCCCGCCACGACCCGTCTGGCGCCCGCTCTCCTGACGACCGCTCTCCTGACGACTGTCCACGTAGCCGCCGTCCTGTTGCTCGCCGTCCTGTTGCTCGCCGTCCTGTAGCTCGCCGTCCTGTAGCTCGCCGTCCAGTTGACGGGCGTCCGGCCGCTCGTGACGGGGCGGTGGGGCGTCGCCGTCCGGGGCCGGGCCGGTCTCCCAGATCGACAGGTCGACGGTGTCGGGGCCGTACGCGCGCTCGTACGCCAGCTCGTTGAGCCGCGTGCACAGGCGCTCGGCCAGCCGCCGGGAGTTGGCGAACACGATCGTGGAGCTGTGGGACCCGATGAGGTCGAACAGCCGGTCCTCGACGTGCGGCCAGATGGAACGGCTCGCCGGGTCGGGCACCAGGTCGTCGCCGTCGTCGCGACGCGGCGCGCCCTCCATCTCCGTCATGTCCTCGACCGGGACGACGACATCGACCTCGATGCGCTTGTCGGAGGGCGGCTGCACCACCGTCGCCGGCCGGGATCCGCCCAGGAACGCCGCCACCTCGCTGACCGGCCGGACCGTCGCCGACAGGCCGATCCGCTGGGCGGGCCGGTCGAGCAGCGCGTCGAGCCGTTCGAGGCTGAGCGCGAGGTGGGCGCCGCGCTTGGTCGCCGCGACGGCGTGCACCTCGTCGATGATCACCGTGCGCACGTCGCGCAGCGCCTCGCGCGCCTGGCTGGTGAGCAGCAGGAACAGCGACTCGGGGGTCGTTATGAGAATGTCGGCCGGCCGGGCGGCGAACCGCCTGCGGTCCTCGGCAGGGGTGTCGCCGGACCGGATGGCCACCGAGATCTCCGGCACGGGCAGACCGAGCCGCCTGGCCGTCTGCTTGAGCCCGATCAGGGGGGCGCGGAGGTTACGCTCGACGTCGACGGCCAGCGCCTTGAGCGGCGAGACGTACAGCACCTTCGTGCCGCCTTGACGGTGCGCGTCCTCCTTGCCTCTCCGGCGGGACGCGCCGGTGCCGCCCTGGGCCGGCGCGGCGGGCTGGGCCGGCTCGGCACGCTCGGCGGCCAGCCGGTCGAGCGACCACAGGAACGCGGCCAGCGTCTTGCCGGAGCCCGTCGGCGCGACGACCAGCGTGTTGTCACCCCGGGCGATGGACTGCCACGCGCCCTCCTGAGCCGTCGTGGGCGCGACGAAGGCCCCGGAGAACCACTCCCTGGTCACCTGGCTGAAATGGTCGAGCGAGCTCACCTGCCCATAGTGCCTCGCCGTACCGACAGAAAACGCATTGTGGCCGCCCCGGGTGGTTGAGCGGCACGCAGGCGGACATAGAGCGACCGTGAGCATCGACAACGCAGCCATGGACGCGCGCCGTGACGAGATCAGGGAGCGCTACCTCTTACCGCGCCGGCCTCCCAGCAGCGCCCGCGGCCTGCACCACTTCGCTCTGGTGTCGTCGGACGTGGAGCGGACGGTCCGGTTCTACCAGGAGCTTCTGGAGTTCCCGCTCACGGAGATCTTCGAGAACCGCGACTACAAGGGCTCCAGCCACTTCTTCTTCGACATCGGCAACGGCAACCTGCTGGCCTTCTTCGACTTCCCGGGACTCGACCTCGGCCCGTACCAGGAGGTGCTCGGCGGGCTGCACCACATCGCGATCTCCGTCGACCCGGCCACGTGGGAGCGCCTGCGCGGGAAGCTGGAGATGGCCGGCGTGCCGCACCAGATCGAGAGCGGCGCCTCCATCTACTTCCGCGACCCCGACGGCGCCCGCCTGGAGCTGCTCGCCGACCATCTCGGCGAGATGTACGGCTCACGCGTGCTCTGACCTCACGCGACGCCGCGCCGGTCCCACTGGCCGCCGCCGATCACCGCTCGCGCGGACCCGCGTCGCCGGCCGGACGGACACCGGTTGGTTCTGTGACCGGGTCCGGCCTATCGCCGCGACGCCCGGCGCGTCCTGGGCAGGCCCGCGCGCGGTTCGCGCTTGATGCCGGCGTGCCGCTCGGACCTCTCCGCCTTGTCCTTCTGCACGGCCAACCGTTGCACGAGCCGTAAAACGCGGCGCCTGGCGCGGTTCGCCTTGATCTTGGCGGTCTTCGGGGGCGAGGGTTTGTGAGTCTTGGCCATGGGTCTGTCGTACCCATGCCACCGGTGGTCCCATACTTGAGTGATGCGGTTGACCGAGTTCTGGAGACGGATGCGCGCCCATTTCGGCGACGCCTATGCCGACTCCTGGGCCCGCGACTACGTGCTGGCGCCGCTGGACGGCCGCACGGTCACGCAGGCGCTGGCGGAGGGCGAGAGCGCCAAGACCGTCTGGCGGGCTGTCTGCCAGGTGGAGGACGTGTCGCCGCAGCTGCGGTGACCTGAGACCGTCACCCTCGAGTGGGCTCCGCTCCCCTACGTCACCGGGGCGGCATGTCGCTTGGCATGGGGCGTCTCCGGCCTCACCCGGACCTCTCGCCTCGCCTGGGACCTGGTACGTCGCACGAGGGCGTGTTTCTTCGTCGGGGCCTGTCACCTCAAGCGGGATGTGTTACCTCAGGCGGGGTGTATCACCTCAGGCGGAGCGTGTTATCTCGCGGGCGGCGTGTCGAGTGTCTGCCGCAACGCGCCGGCCGTACGCGCCAGCTCGTCCACGCGTCCCTGCCCTCCGGGTGCCCACAGGAAGATCCATCCGCCGCGCGAGGGAGTGGCGAAGATGATCGTCTGCCGCCCGGTCTGCGGATGCCACACCCAGAGCATCGGATCGTCGCCGCCGATCATGCGGCTCACCAACCCCTGCTCGGGCAGCAGCTCGGCGAGAGCCTCCAGATGGGCGCGCCGCTCTCCGGTGTACGTGCCTGACACGTCGCCGCCTCCAACCCTCTACCCTTGAGTCTCCCCAGCTCATGACGCCTGGCAACCCGCAGATCGCAAACCACTGCACACGCGAGCGAACCCGGACGTACCGTCGCGACGCACTCACACAGCGCCCCGATCGAAGCCGCCGAACCAGGCGGAAACAGGCGCGAACGCGACACGATCGGGCAGGGGGCGAGAAGACGGGCGAGCGGGGGAAGACCGCGAGCGGACGGGGGAAGACCGGCGGGCGGCGCGTGACGAGCACGCTCCGGCCGGTGTCCGTCAGTCCTGTGACAGCGAAGGCTGAGCGTGTGCCATCGAAGTTCGAGTGTCGGAGCGAGCGCGATGGTTATCCAGGTTGGAGAACCCTTCCAGCAGGTCAGAGGACGATGATCTCTTCCTTCACGTAGGCCAAGTCGACCGAACGCGGCCCGGACCCAAGAAGAACCGAGCGTGCGGAGAGCGCCTCGAGGTCGTCAAGAGCGCGTCGCAGCAGTCCGACATGTGGCGTTCAAGTGATCTTGCTGGTGGGGGCGGCGGTGAACCGTGGCCCGCCCTTGACGGGGCCACGGCGGCTGGATTGCGGTCAGGCCTCGATTGGTGCTGCCGCCCTGGCGGCCTGCTCGATCTTCGCGCAGTAGGCTGCACGGGCTTCCTCGTCGATCTGCTTCTCGTGTTCGGCGCGCAACCCGGTCCGGCCGTCGAGGCCCTCGCGCAGGATATCGGCGTGCCCGGCATGCCGGGTGGACTCGCCGAGGACATGGACCATGATGGCGAACAGGTTCGTGTGCCAGGCCGGCGTTGACTCCGGCCACCACGGCACGTGGCCGGGGGCGTCGAGGGGAAGCTCGTTGATCGTCGCGTCCGAGTGTTCCCACGTGCGCCGGTAGAACCCGATGATCTGATCGCGGGTCTCGTCCTCGGTCGCCCACAGATCGCTGCCGTTGGAGTCCTGCCACCGGGGCAGCGGCTCCGGGGAAGGGCGGTCGAAGACCTCGCCGAAGTACCTGGCCTCGACGGTGGCCACGTGTTTGACCAGGCCGAGGAGGTTGGTCCCGGTCGCTGTCAAAGGTCGGCGAACGTCGTATTCGGACAAGCCGTCGAGTTTCCAGAGCAGCGCCTTGCGGTCCCGCCGCAGTCTCCCGTGCAGGTTGTCTTTCGCGAGATCGTCGATCATGGGTCACCATCCTGTCAGTCTGCGCCGGTGGGCCCAGGTTGCGAGCTGCCTGGCGTCGGCTCCGCCAACTATCGCTCACAGCCGCACTGGCCGCCGCTTTCATAGCGGCGGCGACAGTTCGCCACCGTGCTCGCGCTCACCCGGTGCCCGGCGGCCGTCAACTCGGCCGCCTTGACCTCTCCCGGGACGTCAGCGACCGGGTCGGCGCATACTCCGGTTTCGGCTCGGCAGCCTCGGGTGCATCCGGTGGCAGTCCGTGCAAGACCTCCAGGACGTGGTTCTCCCACCACAGTCCCTTCAGCACCGGTGCGGCAGCGTCTCCACCAAGGACACCGCAGGCAGCGGCCCCCGTTCTGCGCCGTCGATGATCTCGAACTCGTCATCGGCGAAGAGCAGGGCCGGCGGCACCGACCGGGGCCGGCCACCGAGCTGAGACAGCGTCACCGCGTGGCCCGAAACCACCAGTACGACGCGGACCTGGCCATCGAAGCGCACCCGCTCGCCGACCATCAGATGGGCCGGACGCGCCAGGTGTCACGAAACTAGTGGCATCAACCTCCGGCGACAATGATCAGCATTCGCCGTCACAGGACACCCGCCCCCGGACGCTCCCGGGCCGCGTGTTACCGGTGTGATCGAACAGCCGTTCGGCTACCATGGAAAACGCCGGGGACCCCGCCTCCCCGACACCCCGCAGAAAATGTCGGTGGCAGGCCGTAGCTTTCACTCGACTGAATCGGACCACGACCCTTCAGGGGGAGCTCCCATGGCTATCAACGACCGCGAGAAGGCCCTCGAGACCGCCCTCGCCCAGATCGAGCGGCAGTTCGGCAAGGGCTCCGTCATGCGCCTCGGCGATGACGCCAGGGCTCCCATCGAGGTGATCCCCACCGGCTCGATCTCCCTCGACGTGGCGCTGGGCATCGGGGGTCTGCCCCGTGGCCGCATCGTCGAGATCTATGGTCCCGAGTCGTCCGGTAAGACCACGATCGCCCTGCACGCGGTGGCCAACGCGCAGCGGGCGGGCGGCATCGCGGCGTTCATCGACGCCGAGCACGCGCTCGACCCGGAGTACGCCAAGAAGCTCGGCGTCGACACCGACGCCCTGCTCGTCTCCCAGCCCGACACCGGTGAGCAGGCGCTCGAGATCGCCGACATGCTGATCCGGTCCGGCGCCGTCGACATCATCGTCATCGACTCGGTGGCCGCGCTGGTGCCCAAGGCCGAGATCGAGGGCGAGATGGGCGACAGCCACGTGGGTCTGCAGGCCCGCCTCATGTCCCAGGCGCTGCGCAAGGTCGCCGGCGCCCTCAACAGCACCGGCACCACCGCCATCTTCATCAACCAGCTGCGCGAGAAGATCGGCGTCATGTTCGGCTCGCCCGAGACCACGACCGGTGGTAAGGCGCTCAAGTTCTACGCCTCGGTCCGCATGGACATCCGCCGCATCGAGACCCTCAAGGACGGCACGGAGGCGGTCGGCAACCGCACCCGCGTCAAGGTCGTGAAGAACAAGATGGCCCCGCCCTTCCGGGTGGCCGACTTCGACATCCTCTACGGCGTGGGCATCTCCCGCGAGGGCGGCCTGATCGACATGGGCGTCGAGCACGGCTTCGTCCGCAAGTCCGGCGCCTGGTACACCTACGAGGGCGACCAGCTCGGCCAGGGCAAGGAGAACGCGCGCAACTTCCTGAAGAACCACCCCGACATGGCCAACGAGATCGAGAAGAAGATCAAGGACAAGCTGGGTGTGGGTCCGCGCCTCGACGCCCCCGCCGAGGCCGCCCCGCCGGCGCCGGCCGCGCCCGCTCCCACGGGCCGCGGCTCGAAGGCCGCCGCCACGCCGAAGCCCGGTGACGTCTGATCGGTCCGCCCATGACTGAACACCGGCCATCGGCCGCGCCATGAGCGGCAACGACCCGGCGCCCCACGATCGCGACTGGGGCGCCCGGCCAGACCTCCCGCCGTCCACCGCCGGCCGCAAGGGCAGACGCGGTCAGCGGGACTCGTCGGCCGGGTCCGGGGCGGGCTCGACGTCCGACTCCTCCCGGTCCGGCCTGACGTCCGGCTTCTCCGAGGCCGGTTCGACGTCCGGCTTCCGTTCCGGTGCTTCGGCCGGGTCCCGTTCGGGCTCGGCGAGGTCCCGTTCCGGCTCGGCGGGGTCCCGCTCCGGTTCATCGTCGGGCTCCCGTTCCGGCCGCCGTTCGGGCGCCGACCGGGACCGGAACCAGGAGGGGACGAGCGGTCGGAGGCGAGGCGACTCGTCCGGCGACGGCTCGAGTGCTTCGCGAGGCCAGGCGTGGGGTGACGTACGCGATCAGGGGCGGAACGCTTCGCCGTCCGTGGACGGCTGGCCTTCCCTGGACGAGTGGCAGGAACAACGCGCCCAACGCGCGGCCGCCGCCACCCCGTCCGACTCCGCCCCCCACCACGAAGATCACGAGCAGCCCCTTCACGAGGGCGACCCCCACCCCCAGCCCAGCACCACACACCACCAGACCGAACCCTCAGGCCCACTCGCCGACCCCGCCCCCGCCCACAGCAGCGGCGTCGATCCCGCGGCCCCGGCCTGGGAAGCCCAGCCATCACCGAACATCGCCCCTTCGCCGGAGACTGTCCCCTCGGAGCCCTGGCGGGGCACGGAGCCGCAGGACACTCAGCCGTCCTGGGTGGCCGACCCGTCGTGGGCGACCGACCCCTCGCGGCCGTCATGGGGGCCGCAGGACACTCACCCCTCTTGGGGAAGCGGGCCGTCATGGGCAACCGACCCCTCGGAGGGTCCGCGGGGTGCGGAACCGCAGGACACAC
The DNA here is from genome assembly GCF_040654455.1 of Nonomuraea sp. NPDC050691. Taxonomy (NCBI): domain Bacteria; kingdom Bacillati; phylum Actinomycetota; class Actinomycetes; order Streptosporangiales; family Streptosporangiaceae; genus Nonomuraea; species Nonomuraea sp. NPDC050691. The sequence goes on along the minus strand of NZ_JBFAIA010000015.1, from coordinate 59,205 downwards.
AACCTTCTCGGGGAAGCGGGGCGTCGTGGACGACCGACCCCTCGGAAGGTCCGCGGGACACGGAGCCGCAGGGCATTCACCCCTTTTGGGGAAGCGGGCCGTCGTGGACGCCTGAGCCCTCGAAGCCTCGGTGGGGTACGGAGCCGGGCGACGCTCAGCCCTGCCGGGAAAGCGAGGCGTCGCGGGCGGCTGAGCCCTCGGGGCCTTCCTGGAGTACGGAGTCGCAGGACGCTCAGCCCACGTGGAGGGCGGAGCCGTCGTGGGGCGCGGAGTCTTCCTCGGCCCTTGGGAGCGCCTGGGGATCCACGACTTCGTCGGACGCGGAGCCGCCCCTCGACACTCGTCACTCTTCCACTCCCGGGGTAACCGCGAGCAGCGACCACCCCGCGAACAGGGAATCCTCTTCGGGCAGCGGGCCCACCGTGAGTCGCGAGCCCATTGCCGGTGCGGAGCCCACCGTGAGTCGCGAGCCCACGACGAGTGCGGAGCCCGCCGCTGACTCTGCCAGTTGGGAAGGGTCCTCCAGCAACTCCGACAGCTCGGAAGAATTCTCCGCCGACTCCAGCGGCTCGGAAGAAGCCTCTCGCTTCGGCCGCCAGGAAGGGGCCACGGCCAACTCCGACAGCTCAGAAGGGGACCTGGCCGACTCCAGCAGCTCGGAAGGGGGGCCGGCCGGCTCCAGCGGCTTGGAAGGGGCAGCCTCCGCCAACTCCGGCCATCCAGAAGGGGCCTCTGCTGACTGGTCGCCGTGGTTCGCGCGCTCGGAGCCGGATGGCGGAACAGCGGCGGCGAGCACCGAATCGCCTCAGGACGATTGGGCCGGCGACAGCGGGGACGACAACGCATCGGGACCCCGCGCGAAGGGGCGAGGGCGTCGGTCCGGAAAGGGACGCACCCGAGATGGCCGTGGAGGGCGCGGAAAGCGGGCAGCGGGGGCGGACCGGGGCTGGTTGCCGGACGGACCCGACGAGGGCTCGCCTGCGGCAACCGCGCCACAGGCCGACCCCGAGGCGGTGGCGCGAGCCATCTGCCTGCGGCTGCTCACGATGGCGCCCAAGACGCGCGCCCAGCTCGCGGAGGCACTTCGCAAGCGTGACGTACCAGACGAAGCGGCACAGGCGGTGCTCGACCGGTTCTCCGAGCTGGGCCTGATCAACGACGAGGCGTTCGCTGAAGCCTGGGTCGACTCGCGCCACCACGGCCGCGGCCTCGCCAAGCGCGCCCTGGCCGCTGAGCTGCGCCACCGCGGCGTCGACTCCGAGACGGTGAACGAGGCCGTGGAGCGGCTCGACCCCGACCAGGAAGCCGAGACGGCCCGCCGCCTCGTGGACCGCAAGCTCGCCTCCACCCGCAACCTCGACCCGCAAACCCGCACCCGCCGCCTCGCCGGCATGCTGGCCCGCAAGGGTTACCCCTCCGGCCTCGCCTTCCGCGTCATCAAGGAGGCGTTGGAGCAAGAGGGCGTGGAGGTGGAGGACGACTACCCCTAGAGGGGACGGCGCTCCCTGGAGGAACGGCTAACCCTAGAAGGATGTCGCCCTGGAGGAACGACTACTCCCGGAGGGACGACCGCCCTTGGAGAAACGAGTACTCCAGGGGCGACGACTACCCCTGAGGCGACGGCCGCCTCTGAGGGGACCGTCGCCTCTAAGGGGACGGACGCCTCTGAGACGACGGCCGCCTCTGAGGAGAGGACCGTCCTTGGAATGGACACCCGTGGGGGGACGACCCCCTGGAGGACACCTACTCCTGGGGAGGACTGCCTCTAGAGGGCTGTGCGGGAGGGCCGGGTCTTCGGCTGGCTTGCGTCCTCAGTTGGCTGATCGCCTCTCTCGAGGAGCTGTTCACGTCACCCGAGGAACTCGTCTCAGTCCACCCGCCTCTTGAGGGGCTTGTCTTGTGGGGCGCGCCTCTTGGGCACTCGTTTCTTGGAACGCGGGGCGCGCGCCTCTTGGGAATCCCCCTCTAGGGATTTCGTCTCGTGAGGCGCGCGTCCCTTGAGTGCGTCTTGAAAGCGCGTCCTTCGGAGGCGCGTCCCTCGGAAGCGCGTCCCTCGGAGGCGGGTCTCCGGAGGGTGCTGGTCCTCAAGGGGACCGGAGCCTACTCCTCGACATCAGCGACGCGTCGAGGGTCAGGCCGTGGTCGCCTGAATCAGGTCGTCCACCACTCTTGTGAGGTCGCCGGTGGTCGCGTGGGTGCGGAGCTGGCGGGTGGCGCCCGAGCCTCTCCTGAGGAGCCGGCCCAGGCCGTCCTTCACGAGTTCCAGGTCGCCTGACTCGGCCAGCGCGGGCCGTACATGGTTCAGGAGGCGGCAGGCGTGCACCGGCGCGGGTACGAGGGCGCCCGAACGCAGGTCCAGGGTGTCGCCCGCGAGCCCGTCGCGGGCGGCGCGCCAGTAGGCGGCCCGGAGCACCTCCGGCGGCACGGGCAGTCCCCGGTCGCCGTCGGCCACGTCGTGCAGGGCCGTCACGACGAGGGCGCGCACCAGGCCGGCGAGGGTGGCGCTGTCGCCCACGTCCAGCGGCACGTCCGTGACCCGCACCTCGACGGTCGGGAGCCGGGGCGACGGGCGCACGTCCCAGAACACCGTGCGCCGGTCCATCAGCGCCCCCGACTCCGTCAGCGCTTCCAGCGCCTGCTCGTAGGCCTCGAACGAGGGGAAGTACGGCGGGGCGCCCGAGACGGGCCAGCGACCCCAGCTGATCACCCGCCAGGAGGCGTATCCCGTGTCGCGGCCCGCGAAGAACGGCGAGTTGGCGGCCAGCGCGATCAGGCTGGGCAGCCAGGGACGCAGGTGGTTGGCCACATAGACGGCGTGCTCGTCGTCGGGCACGTCCACGTGGACGTGAAGGGCGCAGATGCTGCTCTCGTCCTGGAGGGCGCGGTAGAGTTCGCGGCCCTGTTCGTAGCGGGTGTCGTCCCCGAGCGGGGGCCGGGCGACGTCCCCGAGGACGGGACCGCCGCTGGCGACCACGGCCAGGCCGCACGACCGCGCCGCCCCGGCCACGTCCTTGCGCGTCAGGCGCAGGTCGGCGGCCAGCGCGTTCAGGTCGGACGTCGGCGCCGTGCGGGCCTCCACCTGGAAGCGGGTGATCTCCTGGTCGACGTCGAGCGTGCCGGACGCTCTGGCCAGGACCTCGGCCGCCCGGGGAACGACGTGACGGGTGCGCGGGTCGACGACGAGGTACTCCTCCTCGATCCCGATCAGCAGAGCCACGACCCACCTCACAGCGCGCTCAGGAAACCACCTCCGTACCGTTCTGTTGTGGTTTGTGCCCGTTGGTGCGCCTCAGGGAAACCGCCTCACGGATCTTTCGCCGCCCGCGCCCCTACGCACAAGTCCCCAAGCCCCCGCCTGCGTGTCCTTCGCGCAGGTCCCCAAGCCCCCTACCTACGCCTCCTCGCCCATCCGCTGCGCGTCCGCTCCCCTGCACCTCCCCTCGCACGCCTTCCCTAACGGTCCCAACCCGCGTCTTCCTCACCACATCTCCTCGTGCGCGCCTCCCTCGCCGCCCTCTCTCACACCACCCCTCCTCCCTTTACGGCCGGCACGGGAAGGCCCACCCACCGCACAGGGCCGGCCCCTGTCCAGGGGAACGCTCCTCCGGTTCCCCGGCTTGCCGCCGTGACGTGCGCATTCTGGGCCGTCCACGTGGTAGTCCCGACACCGGGGGCGTGCCCCACAAAGACACTGGGCCGCAGCCCTCGAAGGCCGGTCACCCGCGCCACATCCGGCGGGAAACCGCTTACTCTTGTGCCGTCCAGGAGATCGTGAAAAGCTGCCGATCAAGCCTTACTGTTAAGAGTCTTTCCAGTAGGCGGCACGGCACCCCCATCCCCGTCTCCCAGGAGGGCTTCGAACCGCATGGAGAACCCCCCGACCGAGACGGCCGTCGCATGACCGTGCGCGCCTACGCCCGGGCGACGTCGTGCGCGCAGGGCGACACACTGTCCTTCGTCGTGTCCGGGACCGCGCCGGTCGAGGTGGCCGACGTGGCGAGCGACCGGGTCGTGTTCACTGGTGTCGCGACCCCGGCCTGGGAGCTGGAGATCGGCGCCGGCTGGCCCAGCTCGCTCTACCGGGCGCGGTTCGGGCCCGAGGTGCCATGGCCTCAGGGGCTTCCGGGCGAGGCGCCATGCCCCGACAATGAGGTCTTCTTCGTGGTGCGGGAGGCGGTTCCGGCCGCGCCGATCCTGGTCAGCGTGCCGTTCGCCACCTGGCAGGCGTACAACAGGGCGGGCGAGCCGGGGCAGGGCCTCTACTGGACCGAGTCGCCGGTGCGCGCCGGTCGCGTGAGCTTCGACCGGCCGGGCGGCGGCCCTTCCCCGGAACGCTGGGAGTTCGGCCTGATCCGGTGGCTGCGGCCGGCCGGCTACGAGGTCGCGTACTGCTCGAACCTCGACCTCGACGACGGACGTGACCTGCTGGCCCGGCACCGCGTCCTCGTCGTCAACGGCCACGACGAGTACTGGTCGGACGGGATGCGCGACGCGGTCGAGGGGTTCGTCCGGCGCGGGGGGAACCTGGCCGTCCTGTCCGGCAACACCGCGTGGTGGCGGATCCGGCTGGAGGACGGCGGGCGGACCATGGTGTGCCACCGCGACGCGCTGTGTGATCTCGTGGACGACCCCCGGCTGGCGACCGTCGAGTGGTCGTCCGCCGGCCGGCCCGAGAACACGCTCACCGGCGTCAGCTTCCGCGCCGGCGCGGGCACGTGGGGGCCTCACATGCGGCGCATGCTGGACGAGTCGTACACGGCGCGCTTCGCGGACCACTGGGTGTTCCAGGGGACGGGGCTGAAGGACGGCGACCCGTTCGGGCAGGGGTGCCTGGGCTACGAGACGGACGCGGCCGAGGTCGAGGAGATCGGCGGGGTGCCCCGGGCCACGTGCCGTGACGGGACACCGCCGTCTTTCGTGGTGCTGGCCACGGCGGACCTGCGGCACTGGAGCGCCTACGGCCAGGGCGGGACGGCCACCATGGGGATCTTCACCAGCGGCCTGGGCACCGTGTTCAACGCGGCCACCGTCAACTGGGGCAACACCCTGCACGACCCGGTCGTGGAGCGCGTCACCCGCAACGTGCTCGACCGCTTCAGCGGCGCGGCGCCCGCTCCCGACTGGGAGATCATCGGGGCCGCCGGGACGGACGTCCGGGCGCTGGCGGTGCTGGGACGGACGCTGTACGCGGTGGACGGGTCGGGGGCGCTGCTGCGACGGGAGCTGTGCGGCCAGAACCTGCCGTGGGAGCCCGCCGGAAGCGCCAGAACCGCGACCGGGACCACAGGGGCTGAGCGAATCGGGCCCGGGACGGCAGTGGCCGATGCGATCGGGCCCAGGACTGGGATCGCAGGGACCGAGGCGATCGGGCCCGGGACTGGGGCCGCCAGAGCCGAGACCCGGACTGCCGAGGCCGGGGCTCGGACCGGGGCGGCCGGGACTGCCGGAGCCGCTCGGGTCGCTGGGGACGTGGTCGCGCTGGCGGTGCCGAGGGAGGCAGCGGCGGGGTTCCCCGTGGGACTGTACGGGCTGACGGATGCGGGGCGGCTCGTCCGATGGGACGGCGAGGACCTGTGGGCGGACCTCGGGGCGGCGCCATCGGGTGTGACAGGGCTGGCGGTGGCGGACTGCACCTTCTACGCAGTGACGGGGGGCGGGGAGCTGTGGCGGCGGCCGTTCGCGTCCCGGGGGTGGGAGCCGGCCGGCGTGATCCGACCGGCCGACACACCCGAACCGACCAGTACGCGGGAAGCGGCCGAGCCAGGCGGACCGGCTGACGTGACCGGAATGAGAGCCCGCCGGGTGAGCGGGCTGGCGGCCATGAACGGGCGGCTGTTCGCGGGCCTCGCCGACGGCCGGGTGCTCACCTCACTTCCCGGCGGCCCATGGGAGGAGTACGACGTGACGCTCGTCGCGGCCGTCTTCACGGCGCACGCGGGCGCGCTGGTGGCGGCCGACCGCGAGACGCCGCTCAGCCGCCACACCGTCCGCCGCCGCCATCACTGGGACAGCGGCCGTCGCCGAGATGCGACCGTCGCAGGACAACCACCGTCACCAGACAGCCCGGCGGCACCAGCACAACCGGCGTGACCACGACGGCGGCCCCCAGGCAACCCGCCGCCATGACAGCCACCGACTTCCAGGACAAACCCCGCCACCAGGACCAGCGACGGCGGCGGGCGTCAGAGGGACGTCGGGCCGTAGAGGGCGTGCGGGGCGCCGGTGGTGAAGGCCCAGTAGCGGTCCCCGTACGACCAGTGCCACCACTCCGTGGGGTAGTTGACCAGCCCGACCGGTTCCAGCGCCGCGGCCAGGAGCTTGCGGTGCCGCCGCGCCGCCTCCGGCAGGTCCGGAGCCGCCGTGTAGCACAGCCCGCCGCTCTGCTCCGGTGTGTCGTTGATCGCCGTCCCCATGTCGTACTCGGACCCGTCGGGGTCGCACAGCGTGAGGTCGACGGCGGCGCCGGCCGTGTGCGGGGCCACGTCGACGGGTGAGACGTAGCGGCTGGTGGCGGAGTGCAGCTCGTCCGGCGTCAGGCCGGGGAAGCGTCCGGCCAGTTCGGCGCGGTAGCCGTCGAAGATCTGGCGCTGCGAGGAGATCGTCCGGTGCCCCTCGACGATCAGCAGGTGGTACCCGTCGGGCAGGGTGCGCTCGGCGCGTTCGAGCCGGTCGAGGATGCCCTGACGCAGGTGGGCGTACGCGCCCTCGGGGTCGGCCATCCGCTCGTCCACCCGCAGCCGGCCGCGGACGTCGACCAGCGGCTCGCTGTTGTCGACGAGGGGAGTCGCGGCGACACGCGGATCGGAGATCAGCACGATGCCGCCAGTTGGGTGCCACATGTGCAGCAATTCTCACACAGTGTCGGAGAAGACCTGTTCGCGGGCTTCCTCCAGCGCGGCCACCAGAGCCCCGCGCAGCACGGGGTTGCCGGTCACGCCCGTGGCCACGACCGCGGGCCGGCTGGGGCTGATCCTGGCCACGGCGGTCTCGACGCGCTCGGCGAGCTCCGCGCCGCCCGCCTTGCCCACGTCGCCGGCCAGCACGATGAGACCCGGGTCGAGGACGACGCTGACGGCGGCCACGGCGACGGCGAGCCGGGCGGCGACCGCGTCGAGGAACCCGGTGTTGCCGGCGACGACCGCGGCCTCCACCAGCCCGGCGACCGAAGCCGCCTGCGACGGCTTCGAGAAGCCTCCGCCCGCGACACGACCGTCCGGTAGCGCCGGCGAGTCCGGAGATTCGGGAGAATCGGTCAAGCCGTGGGCGCGGGCCAGGGCGGTCAGGGCCGCCTGGCCCACGAGTCGCTGGTACGACCCCGACTGAGGCCGCGTCACGTCGTCCGGCAGCGGCTCCCCCGGCACCGGCAGCCAGCCGATCTCCCCCGCTCCTCCCGTGATGCCCCGGTGCAGCCGTCCGTCCAGCATGACGCCGAGCCCCTGCCCCACGCCGGCCCACATGACCACGAAGTCGTCGTGGCCGGCGGCGGCGCCGTGGCGGTGCTCGGCGAGGGCGACGAGGTTGACGTCGTTCTCGATGGTCACGGACGCCCCGAGGGAGCGGCGGAGGCTGGCGAGCACGCCCGTGTGCCAGGCGGGCAGGTCGTGCGAGAAGCGCATGTCGCCCGTGCGGGGGTCCACGACGCCGCGCGTGCCGATGACGAACGACCGCAGCTGCGGGAGCGTGATGCGGGCCGAGGCGCAGGCCCGCTGGACGGCGGCGTGGACGGCGGCGACGGGGTCCTCTCCCCCGGCCGGATCCACGACGATCTCGACCACGACCCGGCCGGTGATGTCGGCGACGCCGACGGTGATGGAGTCGGGCAGCACCTCCAGCCCGGCGACGTGGGCGCTGGAGGGCACGACGCCGTAGAGGGCGGCGTTGGGGCCGCGCCCGCCGGCCCGTTCGCCGGCGACGTGGACGAGGCCGCGTTCCTCCAGCCGGGCGAGGAGCTGCCCGGCTGTGACCTTGGACAGGCCGGTGCGCTCGCCCAGCTCGGCGCGGGTCAGCGGGCCGTCGGAGATGAGCAGGTCGAGCGCGCTGCGGTCGTTGAGCCGGCGCAGCAGCCTGGGGACGCCCGGGTTGCGGGTCACGGGCTTCCTCCCCTCTCGTCACGAAACGCTAACGCCGGTTTCTTTTAAGAAAGTTTCTTGTTAGTTTACCACCATTCGACACTGACGATCAGCCAGGTGCGGACCCCCGGGCTCGGCACCCGTATGAGCGCAGACCCCCGACGCGTTTTAGCCGGGAAGGGAGAACCCTAGTGAGGATCGCGAAGACCACGGCCGCTACGGTCACCACGGCCGCCCTGGCCCTGGGACTGGCCGCGTGCGGCGGCTCCTCCGAGCCGTCCAAGAACCAGCCGGCGCAGTCCGCCTCGGCCGCCGGCCCCAAGTTCGCGGGCCAGAGCCTCACCGTCTGGCGTCTCGGCGACCCCAACGAGCCGTCGCAGAAGTACATGGACGACCTCGTCGCCGAGTTCAAGACGCAGACCGGCGCCGACGCGAAGGTCCAGTGGATCCCGTGGCCGCAGGTCAACGACAAGTTCACGGCCGCGGCGGCCGGCGGCGAGGGCCCTGACGTGACCGAGATCGGCAACGACCAGGTGCCGCTGTGGCAGAGCCAGGACGCCCTGGCCCCCGTCACGTCGATCACCTCCGCCGGCGAGCAGGCCCAGATCCCGAAGAACCTCTTCGGCCTGGAGACCATCGACGGCGAGGTCTACGCCATGCCGTGGGGCGCCGGCACCCGCGCGGTCATGTACCGCACGGACTGGTTCAAGGAACTCAAGATCGAGGTCCCGAAGACCTGGGACGAGCTGCTGGCCGCCGCCAAGAAGATCCAGGACAAGAAGGGCAAGGACGTCGACGGGTTCGCCTTCAACGGCGGCTCCGACGCCAACCACCTGCTCGGCGCGCTCGCCTGGTCCGAGGGCGGCGAGTACGCGGTCAAGGAGGGCGACAAGTGGGTGGGCAAGCTCACCGACCCCGCCTTCAAGTCCGGCTTCGGGACGTACACGGGGATCGTCACCTCCGGCGTGTCCGGCAAGTCGCGCCTGACGCAGAACACCACCGACATCCGCACCCGCTTCTCCAACGGCAAGGTCGGCATGTATCTCACGGCCTCGTGGGACATCGCCACCATCAAGGAGGAGAGCAAGGGCAAGATCAAGGACGACCAGATGGCGTTCTTCCCGCTGCCCTCCAAGAGCGGGGGCGAGACCCCGGCGTTCTTCGGCGGCAACGACATCGCCGTTTGGAACGACGCCAAGAACAAGGAGCTCGCGACCGAGTTCGTGAAGCTCGCCTCCGGCAAGAAGTGGGCCGACCGGTACGCCAAGGACGGCGGCCTGCTCCCGGTCTACCCGGACACCCTGGCCGAGCTGGCCAAGGACCCGGCGCAGGCGGCCTTCGCCGCCGCCTTCGCCAAGGCCAAGGCCTTCCCCGCCGACCCGCAGTGGACCGAGGCCAACGAGACCAAGGCCGTCCTGCAGAACGCGGCCCGCTCGGTCATCGAGGGCAAGGCCACGGCGGACGACGCGCTGACCGCGGCCAACAAGGAACTCGAAGACATCCTGAACCAGTCGTGACGATGGCGGACACGTCAACGCTCGCCAGGGGCGGAGCCACCTCCGCCCCCGGGCGGCGCCGCGGCTCGCGCAAGCCCTCCCGCGCCGGCGGCCTGCCGGCGTGGGCGGTGCCCTACGTCCTGCTCGTCCCCGGCACGCTGGTGATCGGGGGGCTGCTGCTGTACCCGATGGCGCAGATGGCCGTCATGTCGTTCCAGGACATCAGTCTCCGGGTCATCCGCGGGGTCGCGGAGCCGAAGTGGGTGGGGCTGAAGAACTACCAGCAGATCCTGGACAACGACATCTTCTGGTCCTCGCTCCGCAACACGGTCCTGTTCGCCGCGGTCACCGTGACGCTCACACTGGTGCTCGGCACGGCGGTGGGCGTGCTGCTGAACCGGCTGAGCAAGCGCATGTCCACCTTCGTGGTCATCGGGATCATGTCGGCGTGGGCGGTCCCGCCGGTGGCGCAGGGCACGATCTGGCGCTGGCTGTTCGACGCCGAGGCCGGGATCATCAACTGGGCGCTGAACCTGCTGCCCGACTGGCTGTCGTCGCTGGTGTTCGGCCGGACCGACTGGACGGGCGAGCCGTGGCTCAACGACTCCTGGTCGGTGTACGTGGTGCTGGTGCTGACCGTGGTGTGGGCGTCCTTCCCGTTCGTGGCGGTGTCGGTGCTGGCCGGGCTCAAGGGCATCCCGTCCGAGCTGTACGAGGCGGCCCGGGTGGACGGCTCCACCCCGTGGCGCACGTTCAGGAAGATCACCTTCCCGCTGCTCAAGCCGGTCTTCGCGGTCCTGACGATCCTGTCGATCATCTGGGACTTCAAGGTGCTCAGCCAGCTGTACGTACTGCTCAACGGGCCCACGAACCGCGAGGCGTTCAACCTGTCCCTCTACTCCTACGCCGAGGCGTTCAAGGCGCCGCCGAAGATGGGCACGGGAGCGGCGATCGCGATCGTGCTGACGATCATGCTGCTGGTCGTCACCGCCGTCTACACCCGGCAGATGGTCAAACAGGAGGACCTGGCATGAACCCGCTGGCCCGCAAGCGGCTCACCCGGGCCGCGCTGAACACGGCCGGAGTGCTGGTCTTCCTCTTCGCCGTCTTCCCCGTCTACTGGATGGTCTCCACCTCGTTCAAGGCGAACGACCAGATCTTCACCACGGACTTCATCCCGTTCCCCACGCACTTCACCTTCGAGCACGTCGAACGGGTGCTGAACGAGGGCGTGGCGGGCAACCCCATCTGGGTCTACATGCGCAACAGCGCGATCGTCGCGCTCGGCACCGTGCTCGTCGGGTCGACGTTCGCGCTGCTGGCGGCGACCGCGGTGGCCCGCTTCCGGTTCAGGGGGCGTACCGCGTTCCTGGTCGCGCTGCTCGTCGTGCAGATGATCCCGTGCGAGGCGCTGGTGATCCCGCTGTTCCTGAACGTCAAGCGGCTCGGGCTCTACAACGAGCTGCTCGGCCTCATCGTGATCCAGGTGGGCCTCACCCTCCCGTTCGGCATCTGGATGCTGCGCACGTTCGTCGCGGCGGTGCCCAGGTCGCTGGAGGAGGCCGCGTGGATCGACGGCGCGAGCCGGTTCACCACGTTCAGGAAGGTGCTCTTCCCCCTCGTGGCGCCGGGCCTGGTGGCGACGAGCATCTTCTCGTTCATCACCGCGTGGAACGACCTGATCTTCGCGCTGGTGCTGATGAAGGAGAGCTCCGGCTACACCATGCCGGTGGCCCTGCAGTTCTTCTTCGGGCAGCGCGGCACCGACTGGGGCGCCATCATGGCCACCTCCACCCTGATGACGCTGCCCGTCATCGTCTTCTTCCTGCTGGTGCAGCGCCGCATGGTCTCCGGCCTGGTGGCCGGGGCCGTCAAGGGCTGACCCTCCCCTGCCGCGGTCCCCGGCACGGCCGGCGTCCCTCCACGCGCCGGCCCGTGCCGCGGACCGCCCTTCCCACGATGAGGAACCATGAGTCACAGTGATCGGGGGCTGCGCCGCCTCGCGGCGGGCACGCTGCTGGCCGCGTTCGAGGGCATGACGGCGCCCGCCTGGGTGCTGAGAGAGCTGGAGAACGGCCTCGGCGGCGTCACGCTCTTCGGCTTCAACGTCACCGAGCCGGCCGCGCTGGCCGGGCTGACCGCCTCCCTGCGGGCCGCCGGCGACCCCGTCGTCTCGCTCGACGAGGAGGGCGGGGACGTGACCCGGCTCGCCTACCACGTCGGCAGCCCGTACCCGGGCAACGCCGCGCTCGGCGCGGTGGACGACCCGGACCTCACGCGCCGCGTCTACCGGGCGATCGGCGCGGAGCTGGTCGCCTGCGGGGTGAACCTCGACATGGCGCCCGACGCCGACGTCAACACCGCGGCGGACAACCCGGTCATCGGCACCCGGGCCTTCGGTGACGACCCGGAGTTGGTCGCCCGGCACACCGTGGCGGCCGTCGAGGGGCTCCAGGCGGTCGGGGTGGCCGCCTGTGTCAAGCACTTCCCCGGCCACGGCGCCACCACCGTGGACTCGCACCTGGACGTGCCGTTCGTGGACGTGCCGCTGGACGTGCTGCGCGCCAGGGAGCTGGCGCCGTTCTGGGCGGCCATCGCCGCGGGCACCAAGTCGATCATGACGGCGCACGTCGCGGTGCCGGCGCTGACCGGCGACCGGCCCGCCACCCTGTCCGCGGCCGCGCTCACCGGGCTGCTGCGCGGCGAGCTCGGCTACCGAGGGGTGGTGATCTCCGACGCGCTCGACATGCAGGCCATCACCGAAGGCGTGGGACTGGCCGAGGGGGCCGTCCAGTCGCTGGCGGCCGGCGCCGACCTGCTGTGCCTCGGGCCGAGGCCGGGGCCGGAGGACGTGGCGGGCATCATCGAGGCGATCGTGGCGGCGGCCCGGGAGGGTCGTCTGCCGGTGGAGCGCCTGGAGGAGGCCGCGGCCCGTACGGCGGCGCTGCGCACCTGGTTCGGCACGCGCGCCGGCGCCGCCCACGAGGTGCGCTCCGCCGACGCGCCGGAGAGCGGGCACATCGGCGGGACGCCGGAGAGCGGGCACGGCGGCGGGACGCCGCAGGACGGGCACGACGGCGGGGGCGCGTCCTCGATCGGCCTGCACGCCGCGAGGCGCGCCGTCCGTCTCGACGGCTCGGCCGGGCCGCTGACCGACCCGCTGGTGGTGGAGGTGGACACCCCGCCGACCATCGCGGTCGGCGACGTGCCGTGGGGCGTCTCGCCGTGGCTGCCACAGGCCGAGGTCGTCCGGGTACGGCCCGCCGACGCGGACGCGGGCGCCCTCCTGGAACGCGCCACCGGCCGGTCGCTGGTCGTGATCGTCAAGGACGCCCACCGCTACGCCGACAGCCGGGCTCTGGTGTCGGCGCTGGTGGCCGCCCGGCCCGACGCGATCGTGGTGGAGATGGGGCTTCCGGTGTGGCGGCCGGGCAGCGCCGCCTACATCGCCACGTACGGCGCGGCCCGCGCCAACGCCCAGGCGGCCATGGAGCTCCTCACCGCCTGACGGCCGGACGACCGGCGGAAGGCCGGTTCAGGAGGCGAAGATCTCCTCTCGGGCCTGCTGGAGGGCGGCCAGGACGGCGCCGCGCAGCACCGGGTTGCCCTCCAGGGTGCTGGTCGTCACCTGGGGCCGTACGGGGCAGATGCGGGCGACCGCCTCCTCCACCCGGGCGGTGAGGGCGCGCCCGCCCGCGTGGCCCACCTCGCCGCCCAGCACGACCAGCCCCGGGTCGAGGATCACGCACACCGCGGCCACGCCCAGCGCGAGCCGGTGGGCCAGCTCGTCCAGCAGCGGCTCGCCCCGGTCTCCGGCCGCGAGAGCCACCTCCACGCACTCCCGCGCGCCGGCGGCGGCGAAGCCGTAGCCGGCGGCGAGCTCGGCCACCGCCTCGGCGCTGACCAGCGACTGCAGGCCGCCCGCCAGCGCGGGCAGGCGCCCCGGGGAGGTGCGGATCTCCTCGGGCAGCGGCGCGCCCGGCACCGCGAGGTAGCCGATCTCGCCCGCGCTGCCCGAGCGGCCCCGGTGGAGTTTGCCGCCGAGCATGACGGCCAGGCCGAGCCCGCGGCTCGCCCACAGCAGCACGAAGTCGTCGAGGCCCTCGGCGGCTCCGTCGGCGCGCTCGGCGACGGCGGCGAGGTTGACGTCGTTCTCGATGGTGACCTCGCGCTTGAGCTCACCGGCCAGCGCCTCGTGGCTGCCGTCGTGCCAGCCCGGCAGGTCGAAGGCGTAGCGGACGTCGCCCGTGCGGGGATCGACCACGCCGGGCGTGCCGATCACGACGCCGCGCAGCCTGCCGACGCCGACCTTGGCGCTGCGGCAGGCCTTCATGATGGCGCCGTGGAGCACGGGGACGAGGTCGTCGTGGCCGTTGGGGGCGAAGGTCACCTCGGCCACCGTGCGGCCGTGGATGTCGGCGACGGCCGCGGAGACCTGCTCCGGCCCGACCTCGAGGCCGGCCACGTACGCGCTGGAGGGGATGACGGAGTAGAGCGCCGCGTTGGGGCCCCGGCCGCCGGCCTGGGCGCCGACGACCTCGACCAGGCCGCGCTCCTCCAGCCGGGCGAGCGTCTGGGAGGCGGTGACCTTGGACAGGCCGGTCAGGTCGCCGATCTGCCCCCGGGTCATCGGACCGGTGGAGAGCAGCAACTCGAGCGCGGCCCGGTCGTTGATCTCTCTCAGCAGTCTGGGCACACCAGGGCGTCGCTCCACGCTGTATCCCACCGTCTAATCGAAAAGGTTGTTGGAAGTTTAGCGCTCCTCCCGCCGCTAATCACCGCAGGTGAACGCGAGGATCCCTCGTGACAGCGGCCTCGTGGGCACGCTCCCATCCTGACCCCGGCCGAGGACGGGCGCCGTGAAAGCGAAAACGGGTCCGCGGAAATGTCCGCGCAGGCAGGACCGCTCCCGGGACGCCGATCATCGGGCCGTTCCGGCGACCATGCGCATTATCACTGTTGACCAGGAGGGATAATCGACAACATGCGCCTATCCGCTCGTGTCGACTACGCCCTCCGTGCCGCCGCCGAACTCGCCGCAGCCGGTGCCGGCCCGACCACCGTGGGCGAGCTCGCCAAGGAGCAGGACATGCCGCCCAAGTACCTGGAGAACATCCTGCTGCAGATGCGCCGCGCGGGCCTGGTCCGCGGCCAGCGGGGCCCCGAGGGCGGCTACGTGCTGGCCCGCCCCGCGGCCCAGATCTCGCTCGCCGACGTGATCAGGGCAGTGGACGGGCCGCTGGCCAACGTCCGCGGCGAGCGTCCCGAGCACGTGGGCTACCGCGGCCCGGCGGAGTCGCTCCAGCAGGTCTGGATCGCGCTGCGGGCCACCGAGCGCTCCATCCTGGAGGAGGTCACGCTGGAGCAGGTCGCGAGCGGCACGCTGCCCGAGCGCGTCCGCCAGCTCGCCGCCGACCCCGCCGCCTGGGACTGATCTCCCGGCGCCTCGCAGGACACCGGGCAGGGCTTCCTAGACTGGAGGCATGCCCGAGGGAGACGCCGTCTACCGTGCCGCCGCCCGGCTGCGGGGAGCGCTCGACGGGCGGGTGCTGACCAGGTCCGACTTCCGGGTGCCCCGCCACGCCACCGCCGACCTGCGCGGGCGGACGGTGCTGACCACCGTGTCACGGGGCAAGCATCTGCTCACCCGCGTGGAGGGCGGCCTGACCGTGCACACCCACCTGCGCATGGACGGGGTCTGGCGGATCACGCCGGCCCGCCGCGGCGCGCCGCGGGCAGGCGGCGACGGGGTGCGGCTCGTGCTGGCCAACGCGGAGTGGCAGGCGACCGGGATCAGGCTCGGGATGGTGGACCTGCTGCGGACCGCCGGTGAGTCACAGGTCGTGGGTCATCTCGGCCCCGACCTGCTCGGCGACGACTGGGACGCGGCCGAGGCGGTGCGGCGGCTGACGCGGGAACCGGACAGGACGATCGGGGAGGCGCTGCTCGACCAGCGCAACCTGGCGGGGATCGGCACGATCTACCGCGCCGAGACGCTGTTTCTCAGAGGGATCTGGCCGTGGCGCACGGTCGGAGAGGTGACGGACCTGGAGGGGACGGTCACGCTGGCCCGGAGGCTGCTGGACGCGAACAAGGCTCACGCGGGCACCGTGACGACGGGCGATCGCCGTCCCGGCGCGCAGACCTGGGTCTACGGCAGAGCGGGGCAGCCCTGTCGCCGATGCGGCACGCGCATCAGCCGTGGAGAGATGGGGGCACGGCCACAGGAACGGCTGATCCTGTGGTGCGGGGCCTGCCAGCCTCGTTAGGCGGCCACCATGTTCTTGACCTCGGGAAACACGGAGTCGGAAATCGATCCGGACACCGATTCGCCCAAGGGGATGCGCTCGTGGTCGGGGACGTCGGCGAGAACGGGGGCAGCCTGCAGCTCAGCCAGGGCGAACTGGTCGGACACCTCGCGCAGCACCTGCGACAGCGGAATGCCGAGGGCACCGCAGATCGAGGCCAGCAACTCGGACGACGCCTCCTTCTGGCCACGCTCCACCTCGGACAAGTAGCCGAGCGAGACCCGCGCCAACGTGGACACCTCTCGGAGAGTGCGTCCCTGCCGCACGCGCAACCGCCTCAGCACGTCGCCGAGCAGCTGACGCAGCAAAATCATCTGTCGCTCCCTCCCCGGGGTGGAGGTCTTCACCACGCCCCGCGCGATCGGATCGTGCCGCCCGTCCTTCTTCTTCGCTTGGTACATGCTCCTCGCCGTCGTCATGGGGCCCTGCCGTCCCCGGATCGTCGCTCCCGGCCCGTCATGCGACACACCCGGCCTGCCTGCCGGGCGCTCGCTGCTTGACGTTGGCTCACGGACCTCACTCACAGCTCCACCGTACCTGTATCGACCGACACCGCGTCAGACCGTGCCTGTCATGTTCGCTCGGGACGTAACACGGTAATCACCCGGAATGTTCCCCCTTGTTCGGCTTAAGCACACCTGTAAGTAGATCAACCGCCTCGTCCACCGTCTTTACCCTGATACGTTCGCGCGACCCCTGGAGCCTCAACTCCCGCGACCAGATTTCTCCCCCGGGCCCGCTGACGGCCACGTGCACGGTGCCGACCGGCTTGCCGTCCTGCGGCTCAGGCCCCGCCACTCCGGTCACGGCCAGCCCGTACGTCGCCGCGCACAACCGGGCCACACCCGCCGCCATCGCCGCCGCGACATCCTGGTGGACCGCCCCCTCCCGCCGCAGCAGGTCGTCCGGCACCCCCAGCAGCGCGTGCTTCAGGTCCGTGGCGTACGAGACCACCCCGCCCCGGAACGCCTTGGACGCCCCCGGCACGGCCGTGATGACCGCCCCGATGAGCCCCCCGGTCAGCGACTCGGCCACGGCCAGCGTGGCACCCCGCTCCACGAGCAGCGTGATCGCCTCGGCGGCCGGCGCCATGCTCATTCCCCTCTGGCCCGCCGCGCCACCTTGCGGAGCTTGACCGCGCGGACCACGTAGTCGACGCCCGTGGCCACCGTCACGAGCAGGGCGGCGCCCATGACCACCCAGCGCAGCGGGTCGGGCACACCGGGCAGGATGTACAGGACGATGGCCGCGATCTGCAGCACGGTCTTGACCTTGCCGCCGTAGCTGGCCGGGATGATCGCCCGGCGGATCAGCAGGAAGCGCAGCAGCGTGATGCCCACCTCGCGGCCCAGGATCACCAGCGTGACCCACCAGGGCAGCTCCTCGAGGATCGACAGGCACACCAGCGCCGCCCCGGTCAGCGCCTTGTCGGCGATCGGGTCGGCGATCTTGCCGAAGTCGGTGATCAGCCCGTACCGGCGGGCCAGCTCACCGTCGAGGTGGTCGGTGATGGACGCCACGGCGAACACGGCCAGCGCCGCCAGGCGCCAGCCCGGGCCCGGCAGGAACAGGCAGACGACGAAGAAGGGGACGAGCGCCAACCGCAGGACCGTGAGGACGTTGGCGATGTTCCACGGGCTGACCACGCGGCGCTCGTCCATCGTCATGGACCGGCCTTGATGCGGGCGATCAGGTCGACCCCCTCGGCGTCGACCACGACCGCGCGCACGATCTGCCCCCGGACCAGGCCGATGCCCTGCACGGTCACGGACCCGTCGACCTCCGGCCCCTGGTGGGCGGCCCGGCCCTCGTAGCCGCCGTCACCCAGGTCGTCGTCGATGAGCACGTCGACCTCGGTGCCGATGCGCTCCTCGGCCCGCTGCGCGGTCAGCTCCTCGGCCAGCTCGGTCAGCACGCGCACCCGCTCGTCGACGACCTCCTGGTCCAGCTTGCCGTCGAAGCCGGCCGCCTCGGTGCCGTCCTCGTCGGAGTAGCCGAACACGCCGATGACGTCGAGCCGCGCCTGCTCCAGGAAGCCGACCAGCTCGCCGAACTCCTCCTCGGTCTCACCCGGGAAGCCGACGATGAAGTTGGAGCGCACACCCGCCTCAGGGGCGCGCTCGCGGATGCTCTCCAGCAGCCCGAGGAAGCGCTCCGGGTCACCGAAGCGGCGCATCCGGCGCAGCACCGTGCCGCTGGCGTGCTGGAAGGACAGGTCGAAGTACGGGGCGATCCCCTCGGTGGCCGCGATGACCTCCAGCAGCCCCGGCCGCAGCTCGGCCGGCTGCAGGTAGCTCACCCGCACCCGGTCGATGCCCTCGACGGCGGCCAGGCGCGGCAGCAGCTTCTCCAGCGCCCGCAGGTCGCCGAGGTCCTTGCCGTAGGAGGTGGAGTTCTCGCTGACCAGGACCAGCTCGCGCACCCCCCGGTGGGCGAGCCAGTCGGCCTCGGCCAGCAGCTCCTCGGGGTCGCGTGAGACGTAGGCGCCGCGGAAGGCCGGGATGGCGCAGAACGAGCAGCGCCGGTCACAGCCGGAGGCGAGCTTGAGGGAGGCCACCGGGCTCTCGTCGAGCCGCTTGCGCAGCACGCGGGGGCCGCTGGCGGGGGCCAGCCCCTCGGGCAGGTCGCCGTGGCCCGGGATGGCGGCCTTGGAGGCCGCGGCCCGGTCGACGGGCGAGATGGGCAGCAGGGTGCGGCGGTCACGCGGCGTGTGCGGCTTGAGCGGCCGCCCGGCGAGCACGTCGTCGAGGCGGCCGCCGATGTCGGCGTAGTCGTCGAAGGAGATGACCGCGCTGGCCTCGGGCAACGCCTCGGCCAGCTCGTTGCCGTAGCGCTCGGCCATACAACCCGCGGCGACCACCTTGGCCCCGGAGTCGGCCGCGGCCAGCAGCGTGTCGATGGAGTCCTTCTTCGCCGAGTCGATGAAGCCACACGTGTTGACGACGACGACGTCGGGGTCGTCGTCGCCCAGCTGCCAGCCGGCAGCCTCAAGTCGCGCGGCCAGCTCCTCGGAGTCGACCTCGTTGCGCGCGCAGCCCAGGGTGATCAGCGATGCGGTTCGGCGGGATGACATGGTGAACACTACGGTATCGGGAGTTGGCCACCACCCGATGCACAGGCTACCTCGCAGGAGGCGCCGGCGGCCCGAACGAGCGGCGCACGCTCTGCCCGCGCGAGCCCAGCTTGCCCACCTTCTTGCCGTTGACCTGCACCGATACCGCCGTGGCGTCGCTGACCTCCAGGTCGACCCGGTTGGGTGCCCGCCAGGTGGAGGTCATGCCCGGCTCCATCATCCCGGCGAACAGCTTGCGCCCGTCGGCGTCGGCGACGTTGACGTAGGACGACCGCTTGGCCTTGACCTGCACCACGACCTGGTTGGCGGCGACGGTCGCCTTCGCGCTCGCGCTCGCCCGCGGCGGGGCCGGCTTGGCCCGCTGGTGGACGCCCGGGGCCGGCAGGCTGGGCACGGCGGGGATCTGCTCCACCCCGGCCTCCCGCGTGCCGCCGGCGCCGCCCATGACGCGGACGACGCCGAAGACGACGACGAGGCTCAGCGCCACGCCCAGCGCCATCGACCAGTTCGGTGAGCGCCGCTCGGCCGCCCGCAGCCTGCGGTCGGTGCGGAAGACGCTGGCCATGCGCACCGACGGCGGTTCGCCGCCGTGCAGCTCGTCGTAGAGATGGGCCATGGCCTCGGGATCGAGGCCGAGCGCCCTGGACAGCGCCTTGATGTGGCCGCGCTCGTAGAAGTCGCCGCCGCACTGCGAGAACTCGTCACGCTCGAAGGCGTGAATGATCGCCTCGCGTATGCGCGTGACCGCGCTGAGCTGCTCGACCGTCATGCCCGCCGACCGTCTGGCGGCGGAGAGCACGGCCCCCAAGCTCCGCGTCTCCGTGCCCTGCGTCGGCGCGCCCTGCGCCGGCGCGCCCTGCTCCTGTGTCCTCTGGTCCTCCACGGCGCACGCCTCCCAGCCCCCGACGATGCGTAGTCAGTCCTATTCAAGCAGTAATCGCCGGGGAAGGGTACATCGGGGTCACCCGCCGCGCAGATCGGCCAGCAGGGCGGGCAGATCGTCGGGCTTGACCAGCACCTCGCGGGCCTTGGAGCCCTCGCTGGGGCCGACCACCTCGCGGCTCTCCAGCAGGTCCATCAGCCGGCCGGCCTTGGCGAAGCCGACGCGCAGCTTGCGCTGGAGCATCGAGGTGGAGCCGAACTGGGTGGTCACGATGAGCTCGGCCGCCTGGATCAGCAGCTCCAGGTCGTCGCCGATGTCCTCGTCGATCTCCCGCTTGACCGGCGCCGCGGCCACGTCCTCGCGGTACTCGGCCTGCATCTGCGTCTTGCAGTGCGCGACGATCTCGGCGATCTCCTTCTCCGAGACGAACGCGTTCTGGATGCGGATGGGCTTGCTCGCGCCCATCGGCAGGAACAGCGCGTCGCCCTGGCCGACCAGCTTGTCGGCGCCGGGCTGGTCGAGGATGACCCGCGAGTCGGTGAGCGAGGAGACGGCGAAGGCCAGCCGGGAGGGCACGTTGGCCTTGATGAGGCCGGTGACGACGTCCACGGAGGGCCGCTGGGTGGCGATGACGAGGTGGATTCCGGCGGCGCGGGCGAGCTGGGTGATGCGCACGATGGAGTCCTCGACGTCGCGCGGGGCGACCATCATGAGGTCGGCCAGCTCGTCGACGATCACCAGCAGGTACGGGTACGGCTGGTAGACCCGCTCGCTGCCCGGCGGCGGCTGGAGCTTGCCGGCCCGCACCGCCTTGTTGAACTCGTCCACGTGGCGGAACCCGGAGGCCGCCAGGTCGTCGTAGCGGCGGTCCATCTCGCCCACCACCCATTCGAGGGCCTCGGCGGCCTTCTTCGGGTTGGTGATGATCGGGGTGATCAGGTGGGGGATGCCCTCGTACACCGAGAGCTCCACCCGCTTGGGGTCCACGAGCACCATGCGCACCTCGTCGGGCGTGGCGCGCATGAGGATCGAGGTGATGAGGCCGTTGACGCAGACGGACTTGCCCGCGCCGGTGGCGCCCGCGATGAGCAGGTGGGGCATCTTGGCGAGGTTGGCCACGATGGTGCGGCCCTCGACGTCCTTGCCCAGCCCCACGATCATCGGGTGGTGGTCGGCCTGGGCCACCTGCGCGCGCAGCACGTCGCCGAGGGCCACGAGGTCCTTGTCGGCGTTGGGGATCTCCACGCCGATGGCCGACTTGCCGGGGATGGGCGACAGGATGCGCACGTCGGCCGACTTCACGGCGTAGGCGATGTTCTTGGTGAGCGCGGTGACCTTCTCCACCTTCACGGCGGGACCGAGCTCGATCTCGTAGCGGGTCACCGTGGGACCGCGGGTGAAGCCGATCACCTGCGCGTCGATGCCGAACTGCTCCAGCACGCTGGTGAGCGCGTTGACCACGACGGAGTTGGCCTTGGTCTGCGGCTTGGGCGGGGTGCCCTGCTTGAGGAACTGCAGGTCGGGCAGGCCGTACGGGCCGGCCTGCGGCGACAGGACGAGCTGCTCGACCTTGCGCGGCGCGGGCGTCGGCTCCGGCGGCTCGGCGCGGCGGACCGGCTCGGGCGCGGGCGGCTCCTCCTCCACCAGGCCCGGCACGATCTCGGGCGCGTGGTCGGACCGCTTCTCCTGGTCGGCCAGGACCGGCGTGTCGTACGGCGGCTCGCCCTCGCGCTCGGGCGTGTCCCCGGCGGGCTTGCGGACGCGGCGCGCCCGCTTGGCGTCGGGCCTCGGGGCGCCGGCCGGGGTGGCGCCCTTCTGCTCGAACAGCAGGTGCCGCAGCTCCGACAGCCGCTCGGGGATCCGGTGGACCGGGGTGGCGGTGATCACCAGCACGCCGAACCCCGACAGCATGAGCAGGAGCGGGATCGTGATCCACGAGGGCAGGATGCTCATGGGCGGGGCCGAGACGATGAACCCGATGAGGCCGCCCGCCTGGGCGACCCGGTCCATGCCGTCGTTGGCGTTGCCCGCGGGGTTGGGGTAGGGCACGTCGTTGGCCACGTGGATGACGCCGAGCACGCCGATCAGCAGCGCGCTCCAGCCGATCACCATGCGGCCGGTGTCGGCGTTCTGGTCGGGGTGGCGCAGGTAGCGCCAGGCCAGCAGGCCGAGCAGCAGCGGCAGCGCCCAGGCCAGCGAGCCGAACATGGCGCGCACGACCACGTTGACGACGGTGGAGACCGTGCCCTCGGAGGCGCGCCAGGTCATCGCGGCCAGCACGATGGCGCCGGCCAGGACCGCGAGGCCCACGCCGTCGCGCCGGTGGGCTGGGTCGAGCTCGCGCGCGTTCTTGCCGAGCGCGCGGGCCGCGCCGCCGATGCCGTTGGCCACGAGCATCCACAACCCGACGACCAGCTTGCCGATCATCGTGAAGACCCACGTGATCGGGTCCTGGTGGGTCAGGGACGCCTTGCGGGCCGGCGCGGAGCCCCTCGCCCTCGAACGCCCCGACGACGTGGATCCGCGCTTCGCGGGGGCCGGGCGCGGGCTGGTCGACCGCTTCGCCGGCCCCTTCGATGCGCTTTTCGGCGTACGGGTGGCCATGATGCCAAAGGTACGTCGGAGACACCGGCGAACGCACTCAGGCTCGCCGATGACCGCCGCGATCCGGTATCAGCCGGACACCTCAGACTGCTTGCGTCAGGCCGGGAATCGGTAGGTCGTGCTGGAGGTGAAGCGCTCCCCCGGCCGCAGCACCGTGGAGGGGAACTCCGGCTGGTTGGGCGAGTCGGGGAAGTGCTGGGTCTCCAGGCAGAAGCCCGCGTGCGGCCCGTACGGCGTGGTGACGCCGTCGAGCATGCCGCCCGCGTAGAACTGCACGCCCGGCTCGGTGGTGGTGACCTCCATGGTCAGGCCGCTGACGGGCTCGACGACGCGCATGTCGCCCGAGCCGTCGAGGACGAAGCAGTGGTCGTAGGCCCCGTCGAGGCGCGCGCCGATGGCGTGGGGCGTGGTGAAGTCGAACGGCGTGCCCTTGACCGGGGCGAGGTCACCGGTGGGGATCTTGTCGTCGTCGACGGGCAGGTAGTGCTCGGCGCCGATGCGCATCTCGTGGCCGAGCACGTCGCCGCCGCCGGCGAGGTTGAAGTAGGAGTGGTTGGTCAGGTTGAGCACGGTGGGCGCGTCGGACTCGGCGGTGTAGTCGATGCGCAGCGCGTCGCCGTCGGCCGTGTAGGTGACGGAGGCGTTCAGCGTGCCCGGGTAGCCCTGGTCGCCGTCGGGGCTGGTCAGGGTGAGCGTCACGGACGCGTCACCGGCGTCGGCGACCGTCCAGACCTTGCGGTCGAACCCTTCGACGCCGCCGTGCAGGCTGCTGGGCCCGTTGTTGCGGGGCAGGGTGTAGGTGACGCCGTCGAGGGTGAAGGAGCCGTTCGCGATGCGGTTGCCGTACCTGCCGACGATCGCGCCGAAGTAGCGGCTGCGGGTCAGGTAGTCCTCCAGCGTGTCGAGCCCGAGCACCACGTTGACGCCCGACACCTCCAACGACTGGAGCACGGCGCCGTAGCTGAGCACGGAGGCGCGCAGCCGCCCGGAGGTCAGCTCGAAGCGCTCGACGCGCTCCCCCGACGGCAGTGTTCCGAACATCATGTGCGTGCCTCTCCCGTGGACTCTCGGACGATCAGGGTTGTCTCCAGCATCGTGACACCCGTGGCCGCCTCGGCGTCGACCGACTGGAGCAGCATGTCGACGGCGATGCGGCCGGCCGCGGCGGTGGGCATGGCGATGGTGGTGAGCTTGGGGCGGCCGAGCCGGCCGGCCACGATGTCGTCGACGCCGATCACGCTGACGTCGCGCGGCACCTCGACGCCGCGCTCGGCCAGGCCCTCGATGAGCCCGATGGCGACGAGGTCGTTGTAGGCGAGGACGCCGGTCGCGCCGGAGGCCAGCACGTCGGCGGCGGCGGCCAGGCCGCCCAGCTCGGTCGGCGGGTTGGGGCCGAGGAAGACGACGTCCACCTCGTTCATCGCGGCGGCCGCCTCCTGCATCTCCTTGCTGGTCCACGACCCGCTCGGGCCGGTGACCACGGCCAGCCGGCGGTGCCCGAGCCCGGTGAGGTGCTCGACGGCGAGGCGGGCCCCGCGCCCGACGTCCATGAGGACCGTGGGCATGCCCTTGACCCTCCGGTTGACCAGGACGAACGGGATCTCCTCGCGCAGACGCTCTATCGTCCTGTTCGTCAGGCGCGGGCTGCACAGCAGGACGCCGTCGACCTGTTTGGTGAGGGTCTGGATCAGATCCTCCTCGGCCTTCGGGTCCTCGTCGGTGTCGGCCACGAAGACGTGGTAGTCGCGCAGCCGGGCCTGGGCCTGGGCCGCCTTGATGAGCGGCGGGAAGAAGGGGTTGGCGATGTCGGCCACGATGAGGCCGAGGTTGTGGGTGCGTCCGGTGGTCAGCGCGCGGGCGGCGCGGTTGGGCCGGTAGCCGAGGTCCTCGGCGACGGCCAGCACGCGGGTGCGGGTCTCCGGGTTGACCAGGTGGGGCGCGGAGAAGGAGCGCGACACCGTGGAGACGTGGACGCCGGAAGCGCGGGCCACGTCGCGAATCGTCACTGCCACGCCCGGCCTCCTCCGACCACAGCTGTACTTTAGTGCAAGCGTTTGTATTGCTGTCAATGAGCCGTCGCCGTCTGGCCGGCACCGCCGGCGCACCACCCTATCCGGATGTTCCCGCAAGTGGGAGGGGCGGCCACCCCTTCGCCGCTTGACGTTGCCGGAACGGAACCTCAATACTTTTTGCAACCGGTTGCCGAACCCGAACCCCAGGAGTGGTGGAAGATCCGATGACACGAACACTGGTGACCGGGAGCGCCGGCCGGCTCGGGCGCAGCGTGGTCACCGCATTGGCGCAGGCCGGTCACGAGGTGATCGGGGTCGACGTCGCGCCGGGCACCCCCCCGGAGGCGGCCTCCACGCTGCCCGCCGACCTGACCGACCTCGGCCAGGCCTACGACGTGCTCGCCCGCTTCCGCCCCGACGTGGTGGTCCATTTGGCCGCCATCGCGACGCCGTTCAGCCGGCCCGAGGGCGTCATCTACCGGACCAACACCCAGCTCGCCTTCAACGTCTGCGAGGCGGCGAGCGGCACCGGGGTCGGCCGGGTGGTCATCGCCAGCAGCCCGACCGTCATCGGCTACGGCGCGCCCCGCGGGTGGGCGCCGCGCTACCTGCCGATCGACGAGGACCATCCGGCCGAGCCGTGGAACGCCTACAGCTTGTCGAAGCTGGTGGCCGAGCAGACCATGGCCGCCTTCGCGCGCGGCTCGGAGACCAGGTTCGCGGCCGTGCGGCCGTGCTTCGTGGTGGCCCCCGAGGAGTGGGCGGGCGCGCCCACCCAGTCCGGCCACACGATCGCCGAGCGGCTGGACCGGCCGGAGATCGCCGGGGTGTCGCTGTTCAACTACATCGACGCGCGCGACGCCTCCGACATGATCTCCGTGCTGATCGACCGCATGTGGGACGTGCCGAGCGGTGAGGTGTTCTTCGCCGGCGCGGCCGACGCCCTCGCCCGAGAGCCCCTGGCGGAGCTGCTGCCCGCCGTCAACCCCGCCACCGCGGCCGCCGCGGCCGCGCTGACCGGCACCGCCCCCGCCTTCTCCTCGGCCAAGGCCGAGCGGCTGCTG
The DNA here is from genome assembly GCF_040654455.1 of Nonomuraea sp. NPDC050691. Classification (NCBI taxonomy): domain Bacteria; kingdom Bacillati; phylum Actinomycetota; class Actinomycetes; order Streptosporangiales; family Streptosporangiaceae; genus Nonomuraea; species Nonomuraea sp. NPDC050691. The sequence continues at coordinate 33,696 of NZ_JBFAIA010000015.1, read as the reverse complement.
GGCTGGACCCCCAAGCGCGACTGGCGAACCGAACTGGAGATCGGATGAACCTCAGCGGGATCCTCTTCTTCCCGGTCACGCCGTTCGACGCCGAGGGGCGCCTGGCCGAGGAGGTGCTGGCCGAGCACATCAGGCGCGGCCTCGCGCACCGGCCGGGCGCGGTCTTCGTCGCCTGCGGCACCGGCGAGTTCCCCGCCCTGTCGGAGGCCGAGCACGAGGCGGCGGTCCGGGTGGCCGTCACGGAGGCGCGGGGCGAGACCCCGGTGCTGGCCGGCGCGGGCGGGCCGCTCGGCTCGGCGTTGCGCCAGGCGCGCGCGGCCCGCGACGCGGGGGCGGACGGGCTGCTGCTCATGCCGCCGTACCTGGCCATGGGGCCGCGCGAGGGCTTCACCGCGTACGTGCGGGCGGTCGCCGAGGTGCTGCCCGTGATCATCTACATGCGCGGCTCGGTGGTGCTCACCCCCGAGCAGGTGGTGGAGCTGGCCCGGATCCCCGGCGTCGTGGGCCTGAAGGACGGCCTGGGCGACATCGACCTCATCCAGCGCGTCGTCCTCGCCGTGCGGCGCGAGATCGGCCCGGGCTTCGCGTTCTTCAACGGGCTGCCGACGGCCGAGCTGACCATGGGCGCCTACCGCGGCATCGGCGTCGAGCTGTACTCCTCCGCGGTGTTCGCCTTCGCCCCGGAGATCGCCACCGCGTACCTCGCGGGCGCCGAGAGCCTGCTCACCGAGTTCTACGAGCCGCTCGTACGGCTGCGCTCCAAGGTCCCGGGGTACGCCGTCTCGCTGGTCAAGGCCGGGGTGCGGCTGACCGGCCTGGACGCGGGCCCGGTGCGGCCCCCGCTGGTGGACGCCGCCCCCGAGCACGTGGCCGAGCTGGAGGAGCTCATCCGGCACGGCAGGTCCGTCGCGGCCGCGCACGGCAGGACCACGGCGACGGCGGTGGGCCGGTGATCCGTGACCTGCGGGTGAGCGCCCGCACGGCCGCCCTGCCGCGGCCGTGGGGGCCCGACGTGCCCGTCAACCACGTGCTGGTCGTCGAGGTGGTCCTGGACGACGGGCGCGTCGGCACGGGCTTCTCCTGGACGCCGCAGATCGGCGCGCGGGCCGTGCAGGCGCTGCTGGAGCACGACGTCCGCGAGGCGGTCGCCGGCCTCGACCCGCACCCCGAGGTGGTGTGGGACCGGCTCTGGCGGCACCTGCGCGAGGCGGGCCCCGGCGGCGTCACCACCGTGGCGCTCGCGGGCGTGGACCTCGCGCTGTGGGACCTGCGGTGCGGCGAGCGCGGGATCGTGGACGTGCTCGGCCGGCGCAGGGACACCGTGCCGGTCTACGGCAGCGGCGTGAACCTGCACTACCCGCTGGAGGAGCTGGTCGCCCAGGCGGAGCGGTGGAAGGCCGCGGGCCACCCGGCCGTCAAGATCAAGGTGGGCAAGCCCGACCTGCGTGAGGACGTCGAGCGGGTGGCGGCGGTCCGCGAGGTGATCGGGCCGGACACGCTGCTGATGATCGACGCCAACCAGCGCTGGGACCTGCACCGGGCCCGGCGCGCGGTGGACGCGCTGGCGCCGTACGGACTGCACTGGCTGGAGGAGCCGCTGCCGGCCGACGACGTGGCCGCGCACGTGGAGCTGCGCCGGTCGGTGGACGTGCCGATCGCGGTCGGCGAGAACGTCTACACCGTCTACGGCTTCCGCGACCTGCTGACCGCGGGCGCCTGCGACGTGGTCCAGCCCAACGTGGTCCGGGTGGGCGGCATCACGCCGTTCCTGCGCATCACGGAGCTGGCCCGGGCGTTCGACGTGCCCGTCTACCCGCACCTGCTGCCCGACCTGTCGGCGCAGCTCGCGCTCACGCTGCCGCTGCCGTGCATGGCCGAGGAGGTCGAGGACGCCTCGTTCGCGGCCCTCGGGCTGCTGGAGGAGCCGTACCCGGTCCGGGTGAGCGGTGGGAAACTGAGCGTCGGAGAGCACCGGGGCCTCGGGCTCCGCTGGAGGTGAGCATGCGGGTCGTGCTGGCGGGCACGCGGGGATACGGCGCCCACTACCTGGAGCGGCTGCGGCACCTGCGGGACGTGGTCGAGCTGGCCGGCGTCTGCGACACCACGCCGCCGGAGCCGGGGGCGCTCGACGGGCTCGGCGAGCCGGAGTTCTCGGCCGACCTGCCCGAGTTGATCAAGCGGACCGGCGCGCGGATCGCGATCCTCGCCACGCCCATCCCGACGCACGCCGAGCTCACCCTGGCCGCGCTGGCCGCGGGGGCGCACGTGCTGGTGGAGAAGCCGACGGCGGCCACGCTGGCCGACTTCGACCGGATGGAGCGGGCCGCCGCCGAGGCCGGCCTGGCCTGCCAGGTGGGCTTCCAGAGCCTCGGGTCGGCGGCGATCCCGGCGGTGCGCGAGATGATCGCCTCGGGCGTCGTCGGCCGGGTCACCGGGATCGGCGTGGGCGGCTCCTGGCCGCGGCCCGCCTCCTACTTCACCCGCAGCCCCTGGGCGGGGCGGCGCCGGCTCGACGGCGTGGACGTCGTGGACGGGGCGCTGACCAACCCGTTCGCGCACGCGCTGGCGACCGCCCTCGCGGTGGCCGGGGCCGAGGAACGCGGCGCCGTCGAGGCGGTCGAGACCGAGCTGTTCCACGCCAACGCCATCGAGTCGGACGACACCTCCTCTGTCCGCGTCACGCCCGTGGGCGGGCCGCCGATCGTGGCCGCGGTGACGCTGTGCGCCGCCGAGCGGGACGAGCCGTACGTGGTCGTCCACGGGGAGCGGGGACGGATCCGGCTCACGTACACGCTGGACGAGGTCCAGGTGAACGACGAGCCCGTGCGGCGCTTCGGCCGGACCGACCTGCTGCGCAACCTGGTGGCGCACGTCGCCTCGGGCGAGGCGCTGCTCGTGCCGATCGGCAGGACCGGGGCGTTCATGGAGGTCATGGAGGCCATCCGGCTCGCGCCCGATCCGCTGCCGATCGACGGCGACCACCTCGACCGCTCCGGTGAGGGCGTGGTGCTGCCGGGCGTCGCCGACCTGGTCGACGCGAGCGCGGACCGGCTCGCGCTGTTCTCCGAGCTGGGCGCGTCCTGGGCGACGCCGCTGCTGGCGGGCGACAGGGTGGTCGCGGAGTACGTCACCCGGCCCGATCTGCCGCTCACCGAGTCGCCCCGGCCGTACCTCCACCCGGTGCGCACGCTGGGCGGGACCGTCGTGACCGAGGTCCGGCCGCAGGACCATCCCCACCATCTGGGGGCGGGCGTGGCCGTCACGGACGTGGGCGGGCGCAACTTCTGGGGCGGGCGCACGTACGTCCGCGACCAGGGGCCCACGTGGCTCGACAACCACGGCGTGCAGCGGCACGTGGCGTTCGAGGAGCGTGACGCGGCGGGCTTCGCCGAGACGCTGCTGTGGGAGCGGCCGGGCGAGGAGCCGGTCGTGCGCGAGGAGCGGACGGCCCGGGCGGTGCCGCTGTCGCGGGGCTGGGCGCTGCGCTTCTCGTTCACGCTGCGCAACCTCACCGGCTCGCCGCTGACCGTGCAGAGCTCGGCCACCAAGGGGCGGGCCGGCGCCGGGTACGGCGGCTTCTTCTGGCGAGCCCCCGCCGGGTCGCCGGGGCTGCGGGTCCTCACCGGCGAGGCCGAGGGCGAGCAGGCGGTGCACGGGTCGCGGGCGCCGTGGCTGGCGCTGGCCTCCGAGGACTGGACGCTGGTGTTCGCCCAGGACGACGACCCGTGGTTCGTCCGGGTCGCCGAGTATCCCGGGGTGGGCACGGCGCTCGCCTGGGACACGCCGCTGGTCTTCGACGACGTGCTGGCCCGCCGGGTCACCGTTGTCGTGGCCGACGGCCCTCTCGCGCCCGCCGACGTGCCCGTCCTGGTGGCCGAGGCCCTGGGCTGACCCTTCCACGCTCCCCTGCGCGCCCGGGCCCCGGGCTCAGGCGCCCAGCCGGCGCTCCAGCCACGCGAAGGCGTGCTCCTGCATGGGCACGGTGAACGCGTGCGGGGCGTCGAAGAAGACGCCCTCGTAGCCGCCCTCCGGGTACGCCCGGCAGATGATCTCGTGGGCCCGGCGCATCCCGGCCGGCGGGAACAGCTCGTCCCGCTCGCCGTACTGCACGAGGAGCGGCCCCGGGGCGCGGGAGGCGGCCAGGGACGGCCAGTCGCACACCCGCGACAGGCCGGGCGGGTAGAGCATCCACGTGTGCGAGGCGACGTGGCGGTCCAGCATGTCCCGGTACGACGACATCATGGCCACGACGGCGACCGCGGCGATCCCCGGGTCGAACGCCCCGAGCAGCGCGGCGCGCAGGCCGCCGCCCGACAGCCCCACGCAGCCCACCGGGCCGACGCCGGGCAGGGAGCGCAGGCAGGCCGCCGCGGCCAGGTCCTCCCCCGCCACCGCCCCGGCCAGCGACGTGCCGAGCAGCGTGCAGTACTTCTCCAGCAGGTGCTCGTGCAGCGCCGCCGCGCGGTCGTAACCGTCGGCCTCGGACAACCCCTCGGAGACGCCCCCGGCGGCCAGCGCCGCCACCGGCTCGGGCATGGCCTCCAGCGGGAAGCGGCGGCTGCCCCAGCCGAGGACGTCGTGGACCAGCACGGCGAAGCCGCGCCGGGCCAGCTCCCCGGCGTACGCGCGGCCGCCGTAGATCTGGCCGCGCAGCCGCGTCACCTCGGGGGACGGCGGCTCGGGGCCGTCGGCGACCTTCTCCTTGCCGGCGAACTTCATGCCGGCGTGGCAGTGCAGCGCGACGACGCCCGGCAGCGGGCCTGATGCGCCGCGCGGCCTGAGCAGGTACGCCCGGGTGCGCGGGCCGTAGCCGACCGACCAGGACAGCTCCTCGCCGGCGAGGTCGCCGGCGGTCCAGGAGCGCTCCACGCGGACGTCCTCGGCCGTGAGGTCGAGCACGCCGGCCGCCTCGCGGGCGGCCCGGCGCAGGGCCGGGCCCGGGGCGGCCTCGGGGAAGAGGCCGCGCCCGCGCGCGGCCACCTCGGCGAGGCCGGAGAACTCCCCGAGGTGCCGCAGCCCGGCCACCGGCTCCGGCGCGGGCTCAGGGACGGGGCCGGGGCCGGGGCCGGGGCCGGGGCCAGGCGACGGCTCAGGCATCGGCCAGGCTGGTGCCGTCCTCGGTGAGGGCGACGGGCAGGCCGGTCGCGGCCGAGCGGTTGGCGGCGACGCCCACCAGCACGCTGCGGATGCCGTCGCGGTAGCCGGCCGGGCGGCCGAGCGGGTCGTCGCCGGGGCCGCGGAAGACGTCGTTCAGCAGCAGGCGGTCGCCGCCGCCGTGGCCGCCCGCGCCGCGCTCGATCGTGATCTCCTCCGGCTGCTGCCAGTGACGGTGCAGCACGAGCTTCTCCCACGCGTCGGCCGCGTGCTCCTTGCTCGCGGCGCTCGGGTCGATGGCGGCCTGCGGCGGGGTCCAGGACCGCTCGCACACCTCCAGCTCGATACGGCCCTCGGTGCCGGTGAAGACGACGCGGTAACCCTCGAACGGGGCGTGCGCGGTGAGCGAGTAGGTGAGCATCGCCCGGTTGGCGTAGCGGACGAGGACCGCCATGTTGTCGTCGATGGTCACGCCGTCGGCGAAGACGTCCTGGTCGCGGATGTAGCCGTCCTCGTGCTCGGCGTCGAGGTAGAGGCGCTTGAGGCGGGGGTCGGCCGAGATGTCGAGCAGATACGGGTCGGTGCCGAGGCCCGGCGCGCCGTGCGAGCGCGCGGGACGCTCGCCCCGGGGCAGGGCCGTGCCGTAGAAGCGCAGGTCGGCCTGAGCGAACACCAGCTCGGGAGCCGCGCCGAGCCACCAGTTGACCAGGTCGAAGTGGTGGGTGGACTTGTGGACGAGCAGGCCGCCCGAGTTGGCGCGGTCGCGGTGCCAGCGGCGGAAGTAGTCGGCCCCGTGGATGGTGTCCAGGGCCCAGTCGAAGTGGACGGAGGTGACCTCGCCGATGGCGCCCTCACTGAGCAGGCGCTTCACCGCCGAGTTGCGCGGGGAGTAGCGGTAGTTGAAGGTCACCACCAGCTTGCCGGAGGCCCGCTCCGCCGCCTCGGCGATCGCGGCGCAGCTCTCGGCGTCGATGGTGAGCGGCTTCTCCACGATGACGTCCTTGCCGGCGTCCAGGGCGGCGCAGACGTAGCCGGCGTGGGTGGCGTCGACCGTGGTGACGACCACCGTGTCGGCCAGGTCGAGCAGCTTGCCGTACTCGTCGGGGCCGAAGCAGGGCACCTCCCGGCCGATGCGCTCGACGTAGTAGGCCATGCGGGTGCGGTTGGTGTCGCAGAGACCGGCGATGGTCCCGGCGTCGCTCCAGTCGCCCAGCAACGCGTCCACGTACATCTGGACGCGGTGACCGAGGCCGACGAAAGCGTACCTGGTGCTCAACTTGCTCTCCCCGAGATTCGAGATGTGGGGCCGGGGGCGCTCGTCCCCCGGCCCGTGATGCTGTGGCCGCCCCCTCGATCAGGGGCGGCCGGAGGGTCAGCCGGCGATGGCGGCGTTCGCCTCGGACAGGAACTTCTGGGCGCCCGCGTCCGGCGTGGTCTTGCCGAACAGGACCTCATCGGTGTTGCGCTTGAGGATGTCCTCCATCTGGAGGGCGCCCTTCGGCGGGGCGGTGATCGGGCTCAGCTCGCCCTTGATCTCGTCGATGAAGGTCAGGGTCCGCTGGTCGACCGGGGGCAGCTTGTCCTTGACGGCGGCCAGCACCTTGGAGTTGGTGGGCAGGCCGCGGTCGCTCAGCAGGATCGCGGCGGCGTCCGGGTCGTTGACCAGGAAGTCGATCAGCTTGGCGGCCTCGGCGGAGTGCTCGGTCTTGGCGGAGGCGGTGTAGTACATGGCCGGCTGGAGGAACATGCCGCCGCTGGTCGCGCCCTTCTGCCGGGGCATGCGCAGCAGCTCGAGCTCCTGGCCCGACGCCTTGGACAGGATGTTGAGCTGGTTGCTCCACCACATGCCCATCGCGCCGGCGTTGGTGGCCAGCAGCGACTGCTCGGGACCGGCGGTCAGCAGCTCGGCGCTCTTGGCCGGCTCGGGAGCCGCCTTCGTCGCGATGAGCTGCTGGCTGATGTTCCACCAGGCCTTGATCGTGTCGACCGAGAGGCCGATCTTGGTGCCGTCGTAGAACTTCTCACCGCGCTGGGCGGCGAAGACCTGCAGCCACGCCGGGTTGGGGTTGTACTCGGCGCCCATCGCGCCGCCGCCGGTGGTCGAGACCTGCTTGGCGAGGTTGATCCACTCGTCCCAGGTCCAGGTCTTGTCGTCGGGCAGCTTCTGCTTGGCCTTCTCCAGCACCGACGGGTTGGCCAGCATGGAGAAGGCGTTGACGCCCGTGGGGATGGCGAACTGCTTGCCGTCCACCTGGCCGCTGGTCAGCACCTGCTGGTCGAGGTCGGCGCTCGGGACCTTGCCGGCCAGGTCCGCCAGGGCGCCGCGACCGGCGTACTCGCTGAGGCCGCGGATCTCGATGCTCATGACGTCCGGGGCGTCGTTGGCCGCCAGCTTAGTCGCGAGCTTCTCGTAGTAGCTGTCCCAGTTGGAGAAGTCGCCCTCGACGTCGATGGTCGGGTTCTTCTCCTCGAACTTCTTCAGGGCCGCCTCGGTCAGCTTCTGGCGGGCGTCGCTGCCCCAGTAGGAGAAGACGATCTTCACCTTGTCGCCGGAGCCGCCGCTGTCGCCGCCGCTTCCGCCGCCACAGGCGCTGGCCGTCGTCATCACGGCCGCCGTCAAGACGGCAACCGTCCACATCTTCTTACGAGAGCCGAGACTCACAGCTCTACCTCCTCTAGGAGATTGCGGGGGGTGAAACGGCTACTTGAGGCCGGTGGTAGCCACACCGCGGATCAGGTACTTCTGGCCGGCCAGGAAGAACCCGAAGATGGGCCCGAGCGACACGATCGACATCGCGAACATCGGACCCCACGCCGACTCTCCGCTCGAGTCCAGGAACTGACGGAGGGCGACGGCCACCGTGAGGTTATCGCTGTTCGTCAGATACAGGTTCTGGCTGAAGAAGTCATTCCACGTCCAGATAAAGGTGAATATGCCGGTCGTGGCGAGGGCGGGCACGCACAGCGGAAGGATCACCTGCAGGAACACCCGCCAGTACCCGGCGCCGTCGATGGACGCTGCCTCGTCGAGCTCCCGGGGCAGGGTCCGGATGAACTGCACCATCAGGAAGATGAAGAACGCGTCCGTCGCCAGGAACTTCGGCACGACCAGCGGCCAGATCGTGTTGATCCAGTCCAGGTTCGAGAACAGGATGTACTGCGGCACGACCGTGACGTGGTGCGGCAGCATGATCGAACCCAGCATGACCGCGAACCACAGCTTCTTCAGCGGGAAGTTCAGCCGGGCGAACGCGTAGGCGGCCAGCGAGCAGGCGATGAGGTTGGCCAGCACGCTCAGGCCGGTGATGACGGCGGAGTTCCACAGGTAGTACCCGAACGAGTGCTTGAGCGCGTGCCAGCCGTTGGAGTAGTTCTCCAGCGTCACGGTGCTCGGCAGCAGCCCCGGCTCCCGGAAGATCAGCTCCTGTGGCTTGAGCGAGCTGGAGATCATCCACAGCAGCGGGTAGAGCATCAGCAGGCCGAAGCCCGCGAGCATGAGGTGCTTGAGCAGGCGGCCGCCCTTCCTCGGGCGGAAGAGGAACGGGACCGCGTTACTTCGTGTCGCCATAGAAGACCCAATACTTCGACGCGAGGAAATTCACGCCGGTCAGGCCGGCGATGATCAGCAGGAGAACCCAGGCCATGGCGGCCGCGTAGCCCATCTCGTAGCTCTTGAAGCCCTTGAGGTAGAGATAGAGCGTGTAGAAGAGCGTGGAGTCGACCGGTCCGCCGTTCCCGCCGCTCACGATGAACGACTGGGTGAACGACTGGAACGACTTGATGACCTCCAGGACGAGGTTGAAGAAGATGATCGGCGTCAGCAGCGGCAGCGTGATCGACCGGAACTGGCGCAGCCTGCTCGCGCCGTCCACCGAGGCGGCCTCGTAGTAGCTCTGGGGGATCTGCCGCAGCCCGGCCAGGAAGATGACCATGGGCGCGCCGAACGTCCACACGTGCAGGAGGATCAGCGTGCCGAGCGCGGTGTCGGGATCGGAGACCCAGCCGGGCCCCTCGATGCCGAAGATGCTCAGCACCGCGTTGAACAGGCCGTCCACGCCGAAGAGCTTGCGCCACAGGATGGCGATGGCGACGCTGCCGCCCAGCAGGGAGGGCAGGTAGTAGATCGAGCGGTAGAACGGCAGCCCGCGCAGGCCCCGGTCGAGCGCGAGGGCCAGGAGCAGCGCGAAGGCGAGCTGCAACGGCACCGACACGACGACGTATATGGTGGTCACCTTCAGCGAGGTGAGAAACCGGTCGTCCTGCGTGAACATCTTCACGTAGTTGTCGGTCCCGACCCACGAGCCCTCCTCCAGGAGGCTGTAGTCGGTGAACGACAGGTACAGCGAGGCCAGGATGGGCCCCACCGTGATGACGAACAGCCCCAGGAACCAGGGGGCGAGGAAGACGTAGGCCGTCAGGGCCTCACGCCTCCTGCGAGCGTTCACAGCCGGCGGCTGACGATGTCCCGCGGTTACGGACAGCGAATCAGACATGGATTCATGCATCCCTCATTCCAGGGCCTCCCCGGCACGGCGGGATCGGATAGCGCCTTCCTATAGGGGTGTGAAAAGTTTCGTCAACCCTTTGCAGGCGTTACAAACCCGTTACCGATATATCGCCAACCCGGAAACCCCAGTTCACAAGGGCAAAGCGCTGCGGGGAGAGCAGTTAACGTTTTGGGCTTCTGCGCGTTGGGACTACAACCGGTTGCATGTTTACGGACGCCTGGGGGTGGTTACGGACCGTGGCCGGCGGGAGCGGTGGCCCCCGCCGGTCAGGCCGCGCGGGTCACCACTTGCCGCCCAGCTCCTTCAGCGTGAAGACGCCGCCGGCCCGGTCGTGGAGGGGCTCGGTGAGGTCCGGCTCGCCCTGCTCGGCGAGGAGGGGAGCGGCGTACGCCTCCGAGTCGTCCTGGGAGACGTAGCCGATGGCGCGGGCCTCGTCGAGCGACCACCAGCGCCGGGTGTTGTCGGAGACGCCCCAGACGACGTGGTAGCCCGGCGCGGTGAACGCGGCCTCCACCAGCCGGGTCAGGTCGCCGGGCGAGATCCAGGTGGCCAGGCCGCGGGTGTCGCCGGACGCCTCGTTGCAGGTGCCGAGCCGGATCACGGTCACGTTCATGCCGAAGCGGTCGTGGTAGAGGCTGCCGAGCGCCTCCATGACGACCTTGCTGACGCCGTAGAAGGTGTCGGGGCGGGGAAAGGCGTAGTCGGGCAGGTCGGCGCCGCCGGGCGGGCGGGTGTGGAATCCGGCGGCGTGATGGCTGCCCATCATCACGACGTGCCGCACGCCCTCCTCCCGGGCGGCCTCCAGCAGCGCCTGGGTGCCGTCCATGTTGGCCCGCACGATGTCGGCCCACGGGTGCTCGCGGCTCTGGCCGCCGAGATGGAGCACGGCGTCGACGCCCTCCATGGCGGCGGCCATCGCGGCACGGTCGGCCAGGTCGGCCGTCACCTCCTCCTCGCCGGAGCCGGGCGCCGGGTCGACCGGCCGGAGGTCGGACAGGCGGAGGACACGGCCCTCACGGGCCAGGCGGGGGCGGAGCAGCGTGCCGACCTTGCCGGCCGCGCCGGTCATGAGAATGCGCATGACCCCCTTGTACACAACCGTGCCTCAAATTCACATTCTTGAATCTTGACCGTGATCTGGGTCACTCGTTACGTTCACACGGACGAGCTTCACATGGGCGACACTCGTCCACGTTTGTGAACAGGAGGCGGTCTTATGTCACGCCAACTGCTCGGGGTCGCGCTCGCGGCGACCCTGGCCGTAACGATGACAGGCTGCGGCTCCGGGGGATCCGGCTCGGGCGACGACCCGTTGGAGATCTGGATCAGGCAGGCGCCTGACTCCGCCTCCGCCAAGACGGCCGTCAAGCTCGGCGACGCCTTCACCAAGGCCAGCGGGATCAGGACCAAAGTGGTCGCGATCTTCGACGACTTCGAGACGAAGCTGCAGCAGCAGGCGGCGCAGCGCAAGCTGCCGGACATCGTCGTCAACGACACCGCGCAGCTCGGCAACATGCACACCCAGGGCTGGGTGCGCGAGGTGGACAGGGCCAAGCTCGCCGGCGGCGACAAGCTGTCCGACCTCGCCTGGAAGGCGGCCCAGGGCGGCGACGGCAAGTACTACGCCGTGCCGTTCTCCGCCCAGGCGTTCGCGCTCGTCATCCGCAAGGACTGGCGGGAGAAGGTCGGCCTCGACACGCCGAAGACGTGGGAGGACCTCACGAAGCTCGCCCAGGCGTTCACCGACAAGGACCCCGACGGCAACGGCCAGAAGGACACGGCCGGCCTCGTCATCCCCGGCGGCACCAAGCGCGGCTACGCCTCCTGGTACGCCTCCTCCCTCATCTACGCCAACGGCGGCGACTTCGTGAAGGCGACCGGCCCCGGCAAGTTCACCGCCGCGGTCAACGACCCCAAGACGGTCGAGGCCGTGCAGTACCTCCAGGACCAGTTCTGCAAGACCAAGACGGTCAACCCCGGCGCGGTCAGCAACGACACGACCGTCACCCACGAGGTGTTCGAGAAGGGCCAGGGCGGCATCTACCTGGTCGGCCCGTACGTGCTGGCCCGTTTCGTCAAGAACGTCGGCACCGACAAGATCGAGGTCGTCCCGGTCCCCAAGGGCCCGTCCGGCGGTCCCGGCACCCTCGGCGAGGGCGAGAACGTCTACCTCATGGCCGGCTCGGACAACGAGGAGGGGCAGCGCAAGTTCGCCGAGTTCGCCTCCTCCCCCGACGGCCAGCGGATCGGCATGAACAAGGACGCCGACGGCGTCATCGTCCGCCTGCCGGTCAACACCCAGGTCGACATGGGCGCCGAGCGGCAGGACCCGCGCTGGAAGGTCTTCCAGGAGTCCTACGCCAACGCCGTCTACGCGCCGCCGGTGCCGAACTGGGCGCCCATCCGGCAGACCTCGGCCGACGCGATCAACACGGTGTGGGCCGACTGCTCCGCCGACGTCAAGAGGGCGATGGAGACCCTGAACACGAAGCTGAACCAGGAACTGCAGTCCCAGAAGGCCTCCTGAGCATGGGCCCGAGCGTGACGCTGACGCCGGCGCCGCCCACCGCGGCGACCCCACGCCGCCGCCCCGGGCGGGCGCCGCGGCGGGGGACGCTCGTCGCGTGGGCGTTCCTGGCGCCCGCCCTGCTGCTGTTCCTCTACTTCAAGTTCATCCCCATGGCCAAGGGCCTGGTGATGAGCTTCCAGGAGATCCGCTACATCGACAGCACGTGGGTGGGCCTCGACAACTACCGCACGATCCTCACCGACGAGGCGTTCACCTCGGCGATCCGGCACAGCGTGGTGCTGGCCCTCGGCACCACGGCCGGCTCGCTCGTGCTCGGGCTGGGGCTGGCCCTGCTCATCGAGGGGCCGGCCCGCTACCTGTGGTTCGTCAGGACCGCCGCGTTCCTCCCGGTCGTGACCACGATGGCGGTCGTGGCCGAGGTGTGGCGGATCATGTACCACCCGGCCGACACCGGCATGGTCAACAGCATCCTCGGCTGGTTCGGCGGGGACCCGCAGCCCTTCCTCGCCAGCGAGCACTCCTCACTGCTGTCGATCATGGGCATGAGCATCTGGCGCGGCACGCCGTACGACATGATGATCTTCCTGGCGGGGCTCGTGGGCGTGGACCGCTCGCTCTACGAGGCCGCCGCCGTGGACGGCGCGTCCACCTGGAAGCGGCTGCGGCACATCACGCTGCCGGCGCTGCGGCCGGTGTTCTGGATCCTTTTCACCCTGGCGGCCATCCGCGGCCTGCGGGTCTTCGTCGAGGTGTACGTCCTGACCAACGGCGGGCCGAACGGCTCCTCCGAGGTGCTCATGACCCTCATCTACAAGCTCGGCTTCCAGAAGGGCGACCTCGGCGTGGCCTCGGCGGGCGGCATCCTGCTGTTCCTGGCCACGCTGCTGCTCACCGTCCTGGTCCAGGTCATGCGCAGGAGGCAGGCGGCATGATGCGATTCGACAGCGCCCTCGGCCTGGAGGCGCGCCGGGGGCCGGTCGCGACCGCCGTGAAGGTCGTCGTCCACACCGGCATGGTCCTCGTCTTCACCGGCCCGCTGATCGGCCTGCTGGTCAGCGCGTTCAGCCGGACGCTCGACCCGACCAGCTTCTCGCTGTGGCCCGACGGGTTCACCCTCGACAACTTCGTCCAGGCGGCCGACAAGAACGTCTACGGCTACCTGCTCAACTCGTTCGTGGTCGTCGGGTTCGGCCTGCTGCTGCAGATGCTCGTCAGCGTCTTCGCCGCCTACTCCCTGTCGCGCAAGAAGTTCCGCGGCATGGCGGTCGTCATGCTCGTCATGCTGGCCACGATGATGCTGCCCGAGGAGATCATCGCGATCCCGCTGTCGCTGGTGCTGGCCGACCTGCCGCTCCTCCACACCGACCTCATCGGCACGTACGCGGGGATGATCCTGCCGGTCGGCGCCTGGGGCTTCTCCATCCTCGTCATGACCGAGTTCATGAAGGAGGTGCCGGTCGAGCTGGAGGAGGCCGCGCGCATCGACGGGGCGGGCGAGCTGCGCACGTTCTTCACCATCATCCTGCCGCTGTGCCGGCCGGCCCTCGGCGTGATCGGGGTCTTCGGCTTCACGATGATCTGGGACCAGTACCTGCTGCCCCTGATCGTGGCGCCGGAGCCCGGCATGTGGACGCTGCCGGTCGCGCTACGCTCGCTGCGCTCCGACGAGGAGGTGGGCATCGGCGTGCTGCTCGCCGCCTCGCTGCTGGCGCTGCTGCCGTCGATCGTCGCGTTCCTGGCCTTCCAGCGGCAGTTCATGCGCGGCCTGACAAGCGGCGCCGTCAAGGGTTAAGTGTTCATGTACGTGGACGGCATCCAATATTCTGAACGTGTGGAGCGTCGCCGAGATGGGATGAACATGGAGCCGCAGCTCGTCAAGTCCGCCGAACGGACCGTCCGGATCCTGGAGGCCCTGGCCGCCTCGCCGGACACCCTGACGCTGGCCGAGCTCCAGCAACGCACCGGCTTCCCGCGCAGCAGCCTGCACGCGCTCATGCGCACGCTCGTGGAGCTCAAGTGGGTCGAGACCGACTCGGGCCGAGGGGCGTTCGGCATCGGGCCGCACGCGCTGCTGACCGGCACGGCCTACCTCGACAAGGACCCGGCGCTGCCGTTCGCGCAGCAGACCCTGGAGGACCTGCGCGCGGAGATCGGCCAGACCGTCCATTTCGCGCGCCGCGACGAGGCCCACGTGATCTACCTGGCGACCCGCGAGTCGCGCGACGCGCACCACGTGGTCCCGCGGGTGGGCCGGCGCCTGCCCGCCCACGTCACCGCGCTCGGGCAGGCGCTGCTGGCGCAGCTCACGGACGACGAGGTGGCCGCTCTCCTGCCCGATCCTCTGACGTCGATGACCCAGCACACGATCACCGACCTGGCCAAGCTCACCGGCGAGCTCGACCAGGTCCGCACCCGCGGCTTCGCCTACGAGCGCGAGCAGGGCACGCCCGGCGTCGCCTGCGTGGCGGTGGCCGTCGACTACCGCATCCCCGCCACGGACGCGATCAGTTGCTCGATGGCGGCCGGGCTGCCGCCCGCCGAGGTCGAGAGGGTCACCGACGCGGTGATCACCCACACCCGCAAGCTGGCCGCCACTCTCCGGCGGGAGGGCATCCGCTAGAAAGGACCGTTCATGCGGCTCGATGGTGTTCTCTTCTTTCCCGTGACCCCCTTCGGGGCCGCTGGCGGCATCGCCGAGGACGTCCTCGCCGAGCACGTCGCCGGCGGGGTCGCGGCCGGGGCGGGAGGAGTGTTCGCCGCCTGCGGCACGGGCGAGTTCAACGCGCTCGACCTCCCCGAGCACCGCGCGGTGGTGCGCACCGCCGTGACCGCCGCCGCCGGACGCGTCCCCGTGTTCGCCGGGGCGGGCGGCGTGCCGGCCACGGCCAGGGCCACCGCCCGGGCCGCGGCCGACGAGGGTGCCGACGGGCTGCTGGTCATGCCGCCGTACCTCGTCAGCGCGCCGCCCGGCGGCCTGGTGCACTACGTCCGCGAGGTGACCCGGGAGACGGGGCTGCCCGCCGTCGTCTACCAGCGGGGCACGGCGCGCTTCACCCCGGCCGCGGTGGCCGAGCTGGCGCGGCTGCCCGAGGTGATCGGGTTCAAGGACGGGCTGGGCGACTTCGACCTGCTCCAGCGCATCATCCTGACCGTGCGCCGATCCACCGACCGGCCGTTCACCTTCTTCAACGGCCTGCCCACGGCCGAGCTGACCGTGCCCGCCTACCGGGGGATCGGGGTGACGCTGTACTCCAGCGCCGTGTTCGCGTTCGCGCCGGAGATCGCGCTGGCCTTCCACGACGCCGTGACGGCCGGCGACGAGGAGTGCTCCCGCCGCCTGCTGACCTCCTTCTACCTGCCGCTGGTGGAGCTGCGCGACCTGGTGCCCGGGTACGCGGTGTCGCTGGTCAAGGCCGGGGTGCGGCTGCGGGGGACGGACGTGGGCGGGGTACGGGCACCGCTGGTGGACCCGTCGCCGGAGCACGTGGCGCGGCTGGAGAAGATCCTCGCGGCCGGCCTGGAGATCGCCGGGGCCTGACTCCGCCCATTGACATCCCTCTTCCCTCGACCCTACGTTTTTGGGAGCGCTTCCATCGAAGCGCTTCGACATCCAGCAGGAGGGCCGCCCACGGCCCGCCTCCGCCAGCCGTACCGGCGACGAGACGGGAGCGTGTGCATGGCAGGGCGACCCACCGCGCCCCGCGACGGGCGCCCGGACATCGGCTCCGGCGGACGCGCGAGCCTCCGCGGCGGGCGGCCGGGCATCCACACCCTGACCGCCGGGCGCGGCCTGCTCTTCGGCGGCGACTACAACCCCGAGCAGTGGCCCGAGCACGTCTGGGCGGAGGACGTCGAGCTGATGCGGGCCGCCGGGGTCAACCTGGTCACCGTCGGCGTCTTCAGCTGGGCGCGCATCGAGCCCCAGCCCGGCGCGCGGGACTTCGGCTGGCTGGACCGGGTGCTCGGCCTGCTCGCGGCGGCGGGGATCGCCGTGGACCTGGCCACCCCCACCGCCTCGCCGCCGCCGTGGCTCGGTCACCGGCACCCCGAGACGCTGCCGGTCGACGAGTCCGGGCACCGGCTCTGGTACGGCGCGCGCAACCAGTTCTGCCCCTCCTCCCCCGTCTACCGGGAGCGGGCCCTGGCCCTCGTCACCGACCTCGCCGACCGCTACGCCGGGCACCCGGCGCTCGCCCTGTGGCACGTCGGCAACGAGTACGGCCAGGTCTGCCACTGCGACGTCTCGGCCGAGGCGTTCCGGGCCTGGCTGCGCGAGCGCCACGGCGACCTCGACGGCCTGAACGAGGCGTGGGGCACCACGTTCTGGAGCCAGCGCTACGGCGACTGGGCCGAGATCATCCCGCCGCGCCGCGCCCCGTACCTCGTCAACCCCACGCAGCGGCTCGACTGGGCGCGCTTCTGCTCCGACGCCCTGCTGGAGCACTACCGCGCCGAACGCGACGTCCTGCGCGAGCGCACCCCCGGCGTCCCCGTCACGACGAACTTCATGGGCCTGTTCAAGCCGGTGGACTCCTGGCGGTGGGCGCCCGAGGAGGACATCGTCGCCAACGACTGGTACCCGGACCCCGCCGACCCGCTGTTCCCGGTACGGGCCGCGCTCACCCACGACCTGACCCGCTCGCTCGGCGGCGGCCGGCCCTGGCTGCTGCTGGAGCAGGCCGCCTCGGCGGTCAACTGGCGCCCGCACAACCCGCCCAAGGCCGCCGGGCAGCTCCGGCTGGAGTCGCTGCAGGCCGTGGCCCGCGGCGCCGACGGTTCCTGCTACTTCCAGTGGCGGGCCTCCCGCTTCGGCGCCGAGCGCTTCCACTCCGCGATGCTGCCGCACGCCGGCCCCGACACCCGGCTGCACGCCGAGGTCCGCGCGCACGGCGCCGAGCTGCGCAGGCTCGCCGAGGTGGCCGGGCAGCCGGTGCCCGCCCAGGTCGCCCTCGTGCACGACTGGCCGAGCTGGTGGGCGATGGAGGAGGCCGGGCGGCCCAGCGACCGGCTCACCGTGCCCGGCCAGCTCCTCGCCTACTACCGGCCGCTGTGGGAACGCGGGGTGGCGGTGGACCTGGTGCCGCCGTCGGCGGACCTGTCCGGCTACGCGCTGACCGTGGTGCCGAACCTGTACCTGGTGAGCGACGAGGACGCCGAGGCGCTGACCGCGTACGTCCGCGACGGCGGCGTGCTCGTCGTCGGCCCCTTCTCCGGCGTCGCCGACCCGGACGGGCACATCCGCACCGGCCGGTTCCCCGCCCCGCTGCGCGACGTGCTCGGCGCCTCCGGCGAGGAGTGGCGGCCCGCCCCCGAGGACCGGCCGGTGCGCTGCGCCTGGGCGGACGGCGCCCCCTTCGAGGCCCACACATGGACCGAGCTGATGCGGGCCGAGGGAGCCGAGCCGGTGGCCGTCTTCACCGACGGCGACCTGGCCGGGGAACCCGCGGTGCTGCGGCACCGCGCCGGGGCCGGGACCGCGTGGTACGTGGCCACCCTTCCGGACCACGACGCGCTGGCCGAGCTGACCGGCCGGGCGCTCGCCGACGCGGGCGTGACCGGAGCGCTGCCCGGACCGCCGCCGCCAGGCGTGGAGGCGGTGCGCCGCGGCCCCGTCCTGTTCCTGCTCAACCACGGCGCCCAGGAGGCTCGGGTGCCCCTCGCCGGGCCGGCCGAGGACCTGCTGACGGGGGTGCGTGCCGAGGACGTGGTGACGCTCGCCCCGCGCGCCGTCGCCGCGCTGCGCACCGTCGCCGCGCCGCGCGCCTGAGGCCTGTCCGGGATCTCCCACGTATCTCCATCGGTCCCATCGGTTCGGCCCCCTCACGGAACGGAAGGCCATGACGTTCGAAGACGGCCACCGGCGGATGCGCCCCGGCGTGCGGGGCGCGTACGCCACCGCGGCGCACGACGTGACCGCCCACACCGGAGCGCTGCGGGTACCGGCCACCGTCCTCCCTGACCCTGCCCGCCTGGGAACCCCCGCCGTCCCACTCCCCGACCCGCCGCCTTCCCGGGAACCCCCGCGGGCGGGTTCGCGGGACCCGCCCGCGGGGTGCGCGCCACCGTCGGCGCCGGCGCCTCCGAACGCCAGATCGTCCTCGACGTCCCCCACCCCAAGGAGTGAACCCCTCGATGCCGACCACCCCTGCCCGCACCTTCCCCGAGAACTTCCTGTGGGGCACGGCCACCGCCGCCTACCAGGTGGAGGGCGCCGCCGCCGAGGACGGCCGCGGACCGTCGATCTGGGACACCTTCTCCCACACCCCCGGCCGCGTCGACGACGGCGACACCGGTGACGTCGCCTGCGACCACTACCACCGGCTGGAGGAGGACCTCGGCATCCTCGCCCGGCTGGGCGTCGGCGCCTACCGGTTCTCCATCTCCTGGCCCCGGGTGCTGCCCGGCGGCGGCGGCCGGCTCAACCAGCGCGGCCTCGACTTCTACGCCCGGCTCGTGGACGGGCTGCTGGAGCGCGGCATCGCCCCGGTCGCCACCCTCTACCACTGGGACCTGCCCCAGGAGCTGGAGGACGCCGGGGGCTGGCCGCACCGCGACACGGCGCTGCGCTTCGCCGAGTACGCCCACCGGATGGGCGAGGCCCTCGGCGACCGCGTCCACACCTGGATCACGCTCAACGAGCCGTGGTGCTCCGCCTACCTCGGTTACGCCTCCGGCGTGCACGCGCCCGGCCGTACCGACCCGGCCGACGCGCTGGCCGCCGTCCACCACCTCAACCTCGGGCACGGGCTCGCCGTCCAGGCCCTGCGCGCCACCGCCGCGCCGCAGGCGCGGATGGCCGTCACGCTCAACCTGCACCACGTGCGCGGCGTCTCCGAGCGGGACGCCGAGGCGGTGCGGCGCGTCGACGCGCTGGCCAACCGGGCCTTCCTCGGGCCGATGCTCGACGGCGCCTACCCGCGCGACCTCATCGAGGCCACGGCCTCCATCACGGACTGGGCGTTCGTCCGCGACTCCGACGAGGCCACCGCGTGCCAGCCGCTGGACCTGCTGGGCGTCAACTACTACAACCCGGTGCTGGTCCGCGGGTGGGACGGGCGGACGTCCCGGGAGACGGCCGACGGGCACGCCGACGGCTCCGCCTCACCGTGGATCGCCTGCGAGGACGTCGAGTTCGTCCAGCAGCCCGGTCCGTACACCGAGATGGGGTGGAACATCGACGAGACGGGCCTGACCGAGCTGCTGCTGCGGTTGCACGGCGACTACCCGGCGCTGCCCCTGGTGATCACCGAGAACGGGGCGGCGTTCGCCGACGCCCCCGACGCGGACGGCCGGGTCCGCGACGAGCGGCGCGTCGACTACCTGCGCCGTCACCTGACAGCGGTCGCGGACGCGATCGACGCTGGGGCGGACGTGCGGGGATACTTCGTGTGGTCGCTGATGGACAACTTCGAGTGGGCGCGCGGCTACGCCAAGCGGTTCGGGATCGTGCACGTGGACCGGGAGACGCTGAACCGGACCTGGAAGGACAGCGCCCACTGGTTCCGGGACCTGGTCGCGACCGGCACGGTGCCCGACCCGTCGTGACCCCGGCCGGCGGCACTTGGGCCGGGACCGGCACTTGAGCCCCTCCAGATCCTTAGAAACACACACCTCCGGGGAAGGCCCTCCTCAGAGGGTGCTTCGCCTACCCCGGCTTCGTGAGGCGATGACCTGAGAGCCCGCCGTGGTCCGGCCCGACGAGCAGGACCGGAGCCACGGCGGGCCGGAGGGTCAGACGGTGAAGGTGCCGTCCACGCGGCGGGGGATGC
Organism: Nonomuraea sp. NPDC050691; assembly: GCF_040654455.1. NCBI lineage: Bacteria > Bacillati > Actinomycetota > Actinomycetes > Streptosporangiales > Streptosporangiaceae > Nonomuraea > Nonomuraea sp. NPDC050691. Next base: position 13,795 of record NZ_JBFAIA010000015.1, on the reverse strand, counting down.
CGAGCGGGTTGCCGTCCTTCAGCTCGTCGGGCAGCAGTTCCGCCGGCCAGTCCTGGTACGCGGTCGGGGCGAGCCACCGGTCGATGGCCGTCGCGCCGACCGAGGTGTGCGCCGAGACGGTGGTGGAGGGCCAGGGCCCGCCGTGGTGCATCGCCCAGCACACGGCCACGCCGGTGGGCCAGCCGTTCCAGATGAGCCGGCCGGCCTTCCGGGACAGCACCTCGGCGATCTCGCCGGCCTCACCGGGCACGGTGGAGTGGATGGTGGCCGTCAGCGAGCCCTCCAGGCGCTCCAGCACCGGCCGCAGGTCGGCGGGGTCGCGGTAGGTGACGACGATGGAGGCGGGACCGAAGCACTCCTCGGCGACGCGGGGCAGGCCCTCGGCGAACGACTCCAGGTCCGTGGTGAACACCTTCGGCGTCACCGCCCAGCTGCCCTCCCCCGGCTTGCCCTCGGCCAGCAGGGTCAGCGCGCCGAGCCGCTCCAGGCCGCCGAGGTAGCCGTCGCGGATGCGTTCGGCCAGCATCGGGCCACCGGCGGTGGCCTCGACCGCGGCGGCCAGGGCCTTGCGCAGCTCGTCGTCGTCCGGCACGAACATCAGGCCGGGGTTGGTGCAGAACTGTCCCACGCCCAGGGTCAGGGAGGCGGCGAAGCCGCCCGCCACCTCGGCGGCGGGCGCCGACGGCAGCACGACGACGGGGTTGACGCTGCCCAGCTCGCCGAAGAAGGGGATCGGGGTCTCGCGCTCGTCGATGAGCGCCTGGATGGCCTTGCCGCCCGCGATGGAGCCGGTGAACCCGGCCGCCACGACGCCTGGGTGCTGCACGAGGTCCTTGCCGGCCTGCATGCCCTGGACCAGGCCGAGCAGGTCGGGGTACGGCAGGGCCTCGCGCACGATGCGCGCGACGCGCTCGGAGGTGCCGGGGTGGCCGGGGTGGGCCTTGACCACGACCGGGCAGCCGGCGGCCAGCGCGGAGGCGGTGTCGCCGCCGGCGACGGAGAAGGCGAAGGGGAAGTTGCTGGCCGAGAACACGGCGACGACCCCGGGCAGCGGGTGCTTCACTCGGCGCACGTCGGGCCGGGGCGGGGTGGCCGAGGGGTCGGCGTGGTCGATGATCGCGTCGAGGTGTCCGCCGTCCCGGACGACCTGGGCGAAGAGCCGGAACTGGCCGGCGGTGCGGGCCACCTCGCCGCGCAGCCGTACCTCTCCGAGGGCGGTCTCCTGGTCGGCGATCCGCCACAGCTCGTCCACGTGCGCGGTCAGCGCGTCGGCGACGGCCTCCAGGGCGCGCGCCCGCTCCTCGGCGGGGGTGACGCGCCAGGCCGTGCCCGCTGCCGCGGCGGCGGAGACGATCATGTCGACCCCGGCGGTGTCCGTCTCGGGGATGGCGTCGCCGACGGTCTCACCGGTCCTGGGATCGTATCCGTAGATCATGGATGTGCCCTTCGCAGTCTTGACACTCTCAGAGGTCGATTCTTACAGTTGCGGCATTCGTCCACAAATCTGGCAGTAGTTCACATATATGGACGGCGGCTATGCTCATCAGGGATGTCCAGGTCACCCCCGTCGCGTTCCGCGACCCTCCCCTGCTCAACGCGGCCGGCGTCCACGAACCGTGGGCGCTGCGGACCATCGTCGAGGTGGTCACCGACGAGGGCCTGAGCGGGCTGGGAGAGACGTACGGCGACCTCACACACGTGACGAAGGTACGTGAGTGCGCCGAGGCGATCGTGGGGCTGGACGTGTACGCCGCCCACGAGATGTACGCCAGGATCGCCTCGGTCGTCGGCGACGTGGTCAGCGACCTGCACGGGCTGACCGGGGTCGCGACCAAGGAGAAGAGCGTCGACCGGGTGTTCGCCGCGTTCGAGGTGGCCTACCTCGACATCCAGGGCAAGGCCGCCGGGGTGCCCGTCGTCGACCTGCTCGGCGGGCGCGTGCGCGACGCCGTGCCGTACAGCGCCTACCTGTTCTACAAGTGGGCCGCCCACCCCGGCGCTGATCCCGATCGCTTCGGGGAGGCCCTGGACCCTGCCGGACTGGTCGCACAGGCGTCCCTGCTCATCAAGGAGTACGGCTTCTCCTCCATCAAGCTCAAGGGCGGCGTCATGCCGCCCGAGGAGGAGATCGAGGCGATCAGGACGCTGCACGCGGCGTTCCCCGGCCTGCCGCTGCGGCTCGACCCGAACGCCGCCTGGACCGTGGAGACCTCCGTCCGCGTCGGCCAGGCCCTCGACGGCATGCTCCAATACCTGGAAGACCCCACACCGGACATCCCCGGCATGGCGGCCGTCGCCCGGGAGGTGCCGATGCCGCTGGCCACGAACATGTGCGTCGTCACCCCCGAGCACCTGCCGCCCGCCATCGCCCAGGACGCCGTCCAGGTGCTCCTCCTCGACCACCACTACTGGGGCGGGCTGGTGCGTTCCTCGCACATCGCCGCACTCTGCGACACGTTCGGCCTCGAACTGTCCATGCACTCCAACTCCCACCTCGGCATCAGCCTGGCCGCCATGACCCACCTGGCCGCCGCCACCCCCAACCTCACGCACGCCTGCGACACGCACACACCCTGGCAGGACGGCCAGGACGTGGTCGTACCCGGCAGCCTGCGCTTCGTGGACGGGGCGGTGCCGGTGCCGTCCGGCCCGGGCCTCGGCGTCGAACTCGACCGCGACGCCCTCGCGGCCATGCACGAGCAGTACCTGAGGTGCGGGATCACCTCCCGCGACGACGAGGGGTACATGCGGCGCTTCGAGCCGGGATTCAGCACGAGACGGGCGTCGTGGTGAAGACGGCCTCGCGGCACGTCACCGGCGTTCACGCCTGAAGGACGGCCAGATGGAACGTGCCCACTTCCTCCCGCACCGGACATCCTCGTGAACGCCCCTGCGCGTGCCCGCGGAGCCTGCAGGTGGCACCCCACGGCCACCCCCGGATGGCCCCCAGCCCGAACGCACCCCACCCCAGCCAGCCCCAAGCCCGGCAACACCCCACCCACCGTCGCCAACAGCCACCAGAGCGACGGCGCCCTCCCCACACCCAGCCTCAAGGCCGGCGCAGCCCACCCTCACCCGCCAACGGCCTAAGGACCGGCAGCACCCCACACCCACCCAGCCTCAACCTCAGCCGTGCCCCACCGACACCCCCAACGCGCCCACCACACCCGCAGCGCCCCACCCACATCCACGAAGGACCTCCACTTGAACGTCGCCTACGTTTACCCCTGGGACGTCGTCGGCGACCCGGCGGCGCCGGAGCGGCTGGCCTCCCTCGGGGTGGAGGCCGTGGCGCTGGCGGCCAGCTACCACGCCACCCGCGCCGCGACACCGCACCACCCGGCCCACCGCGTCCTCGACGTCCCGCATGCCGCCTTCTACCTCCCCGTACGGCCCACCGCCTGGGGCCGCCTGGTGCCCAGGTCACCGTCGTGGACGACGCCCGACGCGTACCTGCAGGCGAGCGACGCCCTGCGCGCCGCCGGCCTCCAAGTGCACGCCTGGACGGTGCTCACCCACAACTCCGTCCTGGGCCGGGAGCACCCGGACGTGGTGGTACGCAACGCCTTCGGCGACCCGTACCCGCACGCGCTCTGCCCGTCCTCCGCCGACGTCGTGGACTATTGCCGGCGGCTGGTGTGCGAGATCCTGGAGGTGGGCCGGCCGGACGCGCTGATCCTGGAGTCGTGCGGCCCCATGGGGTACGGCCACCAGAGCATCCACGAGAAGACGGCCGGGGCCGACTGGACGAGTGTGGACGGCGACCTCCTGTCGCTCTGTTTCTGCTCGGCCTGTGCGCCCCGCTATCCGGCAGGCACCAGAGAGAGGGTCAGAGCAGCGATCGATGGCGCCTCCGCCGGCGGATCACAGACAACACCCGGAGCGGCACACATCACCGCCTTCAGCTCCGTAGGGGAAGCCTTGGGTCCCCTGGCCGACGACATCCGCGCCCAACGCGTCAGCCTGTCGGCCTCACTCCGCCAGACCCTCATCTCCGCAGCTCGCGAGACGGCACCCGACGTGCCGATCACCATCCACGCCAACCCGGACCCCTGGGCCACGGGCGCCTTCGCCGCCCTCCCCGACGGCGAACCGGGGGCGGAGGTGCTGGTGGCCAACTGCTGGGGCGACCCGGCCACGGACACGGCCCGCCTGGCGAGGCTCGTCGAACTGTGCCGCCCGGGTCAGCGCGTCGGGGCGTACGTCCTCGGCCTGCCTCCCCGTCCGGCGGACCCGGAGGCCCAGGCGGAGCTCCTGAGGGCGTACGCCAAGGCGGGCGCCTCGGAGTTCCACCTGTATCACGCAGGACTGGCATCGCCCCGCCGCCTGGAGGCCATGCGGCAAGCCCTCCGCCTGCTCCACTGACCGTCCCCAACCACTGACGCTCATGGGTCGCGCAGCGTTACGGACCCTCAACCTCCTCCAACGCTGCACGGCAGAACAGCTCGAATGGCAGATGGAAGAGAGGAGGAATCATCGCCGAGAGCCGAAAGCGCACACCACCCAGCCAGTAGCCCAGCACCACGAGCCCCAGACCAGCACACCACGAGCCCCGTACCAGCACCACCACGAGCCCCAGATCAGCAGCACCACACGCCACCATCCAGTACCAGCACCAGGCGGCAGCGGCAGCGGCAGCGGCAGCGGCGGAAAGCCTGCACTCGTTCCGCAAGCCCGTCTCCTTGCCCCAAGCTGACCTAAATCGGTCACGCCTCCGGGAACAAGCAGCGCCTCCAGCCCCGTCATCGCACTGGTTCTATCAACCCACTCTCGTATGCCGCGATGACCAACTGAGCACGGTCCCGGGCCTCCAGCTTGGCCAGGAGTCGAGTGATATGAGTCTTGACCGTCGCGAGCGTCACGTGCAGGTGGCCGGCGATCTCTGTGTTGGAGAGCCCCCGAGCGATGAGCACAAGGACATCGCGTTCCCGCTCGGTCAGCCCGGCCAACCCCTTCGGCCGTACCGAGACCGGGGTCCGGCTGAACTCCTCGATCAGCCGACGCGTCACAGACGGAGCCAGCAGCGCCTCACCACCGGCCACCACCCGAATGGCCGCCACCAGGTCAGCAGGCGGCGTGTCCTTCAACAGGAACCCGCTCGCCCCGGCCCGAAGCGCGTCGTACACGTACGCGTCGAGATCGAACATCGTCACGATCAGGATGCGGGAAGCGTCACCGATGCGCCTGGTGGCCTCGATGCCGTCCATCTCCGGCATGCGAACATCCATCAGCACCACGTCGGGTCGCTCCTCCAGGGTGACGGCCACCGCTTCGGCCCCGGTGGCGGCCTCGCCGACGACGGTCAGGTCCGGCTCCGAATCGACCAGCACCCTGAAACTTCCCCTGAGCAGCGCCTGGTCATCGGCCACGACCACCCGGATCACGAGGGACTCCCGTAGGGCAGGGTCGCCAGCACCCGGAATCCCCCTCCGGGGATCGCCCCGGCTTCGAAGGCCCCGCCGAACATCATCACCCGCTCCCTCATCCCGATCAGCCCATGCCCGGCGCCCTCCATCGCCACCTCACCACCGATCAGTCCCCATCCGCCAGGTCTGCTTCCAGCAGGCCCACCACGGCTCGCGGCCCCGTCATTCGTCACCTCGATCCGTACCTCGCTGGAGTCAGCCACCACGGACACCCGGCAGCGAGCCGGCGCCGCGTGCTTGGCGACATTGGTGAGCGCCTCCTGCACAATGCGATACGCCGACAACTCCACACCTTCGGGCAGGCGCCCCCCGGCCGGCGCCGCACGCCCTTCACCAGGCGCCGGACACTCTCCCCCGGGCGCCGGACGTCCTCCTTCAGGCGCCGGACGCCCTCCCTCGCGTGCGGAACGCCCTCCCTCAAGCACCGGACACTCTCCCCCGGGCGCCGGACGCCCGCCTCCAGGTCCCACAGCCCCTCCAGCAGAGGCAGGAATCCCCCCGCCAAATACCTGACTCCTGTCCCCTGGCGCCGACTGCGCTCTCCAAGGCGCAACATCGTCCCCCTCCCCCGGGGTGACCATCCGCATGTCCAACTCGACCTCCACCCCGGCCAGGCGAGCACGTTCGGCCAGCTCCTGAATCCCGGCAAGCCTGGGAAGAGGACCTCGATCCGGGTCCTCCTTGGAACGGAGGATCCCGAGCAGGTGGCGCATCTCGACCAGCGCGCTGCGGCTGACCGTCTCGATCACCTTCAACGCGTCGTGTGCCTCTTCCGGCTTGCTGCGCATGACATGGTTGGCCACGCCCGCCTTCACCGCGATCAGCCCCACGCTGTGCGTGACCACGTCGTGCAGTTCGCGTGCGATCCGCAGCCGTTCCTCCGTCACCTTCTGTTCGGCAAGGCGCTCGGCGTCGCGCGCCGCGTAGATTCTGCGTTCGCGTACGGCGCGCCCGACCGTCCAGGAACCCCCCAGCGCCGCAATGCCGAGCAGCGGCACGTCGAGATGCGTGAACCAGCGAGGCCCGCCCGGATATGGAGCTCCGCCCATCGCGACCAGCCCCACAAGTGTGATCAAGGTCAGCACGGCGATCGCCGTGGTGGGCCCCAGCGCGCCCCGGTCGTCCGTGAGCGCCACGATGTACAACGCGTAAGCGGGCGCGACGTACGCGATGCTCACGACTCCCAGCACCACGGCGGCCACGGACACCGCCAGCACGAGGCAGAAGACCGGCACGGGCCACACGCGCCGCAGGGCGAGCGGGAACCCGAGACCGAGCGAGACGGCGAGCCGGGCCCATGGCACATCGAAGAGCGGCGTAGGCGCCGTCAGGAACAAAAGCGAGAAGCACAGCCCGGCCAGCAGGTCGAGCATGACCAACTGGCCTCGGCTGAGGCGCCTGGCGAAGAGGGGGTTCGGCTCGTGCACGCGTAGACGGTAGCCAACATGCCCGCGTCCGCACGTCAACCCAGGGTCTGACATCAAGGTTCGAACCCTGGTCCGATGTGCCGGCGACCCGCCGTACCCCATCCTCGACGACGTGATCCGACTCAACCACTTGACCAAACGCTACGGCGGCACACTCGCGGTGGACGACCTGTCCTTCACCGTCGAGCCCGGCCACGTCACCGGCTTCCTCGGCCCCAACGGAGCCGGGAAGTCGACGACGATGCGTCTGATTCTCGGACTGGACGCCCCTACCTCGGGCGAGGCCCTGGTCAACGGCCGGCCCTACACCACCTTGCGGAGGCCGATGGCTCAGGTGGGCGCGCTGCTGGACGCCGGTGCGGTGCACGGCGGCCGCACCGCCCATCACCATCTGCTCTGCCTGGCCCGCACCAATGACATACCTGAGCGGCGCGTGGCCGAGGTTCTCGATCTTGTCGGCCTGACCGGTGTGGCCCGCAGACGCGTGGGCGGATTCTCCCTCGGCATGAAGCAGCGGCTCGGAATCGCGGCGGCGCTCTTGGGCGACCCACGCGTCCTCATGTTCGACGAGCCGGTCAACGGCCTCGATCCCGACGGTGTGCGCTGGATTCGCGATCTCATGCGCTCACTGGCCGCCGAGGGCCGCACCGTCCTGCTGTCCAGCCATCTGATGAGCGAGATGGCGTTGACGGCGGACCGCATCGTCATCGTGGGCCGCGGCAAACTGATCGCCGAAGCCACGGTCAAGGAGCTCACCACCCGCTATCCCACTCTCGAGGATGCCTACCTCGCGCTCACGGCCGGCAGTGTGCAGTTCGGAGCCGCGCGATGAGATCGGTCGTCTCCGCCGAATGGCTGAAGCTCCGCTCCGTCACCTCGACCTACTACGCGCTCGGAGTGGCCGGTCTCATGGTCGTGCTCGGCGTGGTGTGGAGCCTCTACGTGAGCGGGCTGGCGGACGAGCGCGGCTCTCTTCGGGCCGCGGCCCCAGAAGAGGGGTTCCTTCCCCTGGTGCAGATCAGCCTGGCCGTCATCGGAGTGCTCGCCATCACGTCGGAGCACGCCACCGGGATGATCCGTACGAGCCTCACGGTCGTGCCCAAGCGAGGTGTCCTGCTGTTCGCCAAGGCGGTGGTCGTCACGGTCGCGACGTTCGCGGCGGCGAGCACGATCATCATGACCACGTACGCGGCGAGCAGGCTGATAGCGGGCGAGCGGCGACTGGGTTTCAACGAGTCCTCATTCCCCGCGGACGTGCCGATGCTGCTGGCCTCGGTGGTGTCGGTGACCGTGCTGGCGGTCGTGGGTCTCGGCCTCGGTGCGGCCATCCGCTCCACCGCCGGGGCGCTCGTGTCGGTGGTCTCGCTGCTGTTCGTACTGCCAGGCATCGCCAATTATCTGCCCGCCCCCTGGAACACCAGAGTCGCCGCCTTCATGCTCCCCAACCTGGTGCCGCAGCTCACCGGCGAGCGCCTCTCCAGACGGCTGGGCGACGGGGTTCTGCCGCCCTGGGCCGCCCTGCTGGCTCTCCTCGCCTATGCCGCGGTGGCGCTCGGGGCGGGCCTGCACATGCTCAGCAAGCGGGACGTATGACGCGCCATCACGCCTCACACACCACCGGTCCCCTCACCCATCGCAGCGCTCAGGCTCCCGGAAGACGATTCCCATGAACATGCTCAGGTCCGAATGGCTGAAAATCCGCTCGGTCCGCTCCACCGGACTCCTGCTGGTGCTCAGCCTCGGCGCCATCCTGCTCGGCGTCGCGATCGCCCGGACGGCGGCCGGCATGTACGACGACACCACTCCCGCCAAGCGCGTGACGGCCTCGATCGCCGAGCTGGAGGAGGTTTTGATCATCGTGCCGCAGCTCTGCATGGGCATCCTCGGTGTGCTGGCCATGACGTCCGAGTACGCGACCGGCATGATCAGGACCAGTCTCACCGTCGTGCCGAAGCGCTGGCCAGTGCTCGCGGCGAAGGCCGCCGTCGTGGGTGCCCTCGGCCTACTGACCGGCAACGTAACGATCTTCAGCACATACTTCCTGGTGCGCCAGACGATCGGCGACCGCTTCTCCGGCACCTACCTGACGCCGTTCCTCGACAGACTTCCGACGCTGGCCGCGACGGGCCTCACCGTCTGCGTGTTCGCCCTGCTCGGTCTCGGCCTGGGGGCGTTGACGCGCTCAACGGCTGGTGCCGTGGCCGTCCTCGTCGGCCTCGCGTACGTCATCCCGATGATCGTCGGCAAGTTGCCTTCCCCTTGGAAGGATTGGCTCGGCTCCATGATGATCAGCGCCCTGCCTCGGGAGATGAGCGGGGCTCCCTTCAAGAGCTCCGTGTACGGCACGAGTCTTTCCCCGGCGGCAGCGGTCGCCGTTCTCGCGGCGTACGCACTCGTGCCCATGCTCGCAGGCACGTGGCACCTACGCCACCGAGACACCTGACAGCCGTCCAGGCCAGGACCGCCCCCGTCCAGGCTCCACGGCCCTTGGACTGGGACCACGCCTATGCGGCCCAACCGCCCCCGGACCAGAATCGCCCTTCGATCCAACCACCCCGAGCCAGAATCGCCCTTCGATCCAACCACCCCGAGCCAGAATCGCCCTTCGATCCAACCGTTCCTCAGATCAGGGCACTTACGCCACTCGGGCCAACCGCCAAGGGGGCAGGAGCACCCCATTCGGGGCCAAGTGCCAGGGGGGCAGGACCGGCCCATTCGGGGCCAAGTGCCCCTCAGGCCGGGATTCGTCATAAAGGGTGCCGGTCTTGAGGCAGCCGTGCGCCTGTTCGGCCCAACCCTCCCCCGACCGGGGCACATATCCCCTTCAGCCCCAACCGCCGTCACACGGCAAGGTTCGGGCGATCTGCGATGATGCACTCGCACATTGTGATCATCGGAGCCCCGCGCCCGGGGCCCCGCCCTGAGGAGTCTTCCCCCATGGACCGCAGACGTTTTCTCGCTCTGACCGGCACCGCAGCGGTCGGCGCCGGCTTGGCCACCGCCAGTTTCGGCCCGGCCGCGCGGGCAGCGAGCTACCCGTTCGCCGACCGCGGCGTTCCCGAGGAGGCGCACACGAAGACGGCTGAGCTGGCGCCGTACGGCATCACCGCGGTGGCGTTCACGCCGTCGAACGGCTGGGTCGTCGTCACCCAGGACGGCCGTTATTTCGCCCGCGGCATCCCGGACGTCTGCTTCGCCGAGCTCGGCAGGTTGATCAAGGGCGGGACGAAGATCCATTGCGTGGCATTCCCGCCTGAGGGCGGCGACAGATGGGTGATCACCGGCGACAAGGGGATGGCCGCCCGCGGACTGCCCGAGGAGTGCCACGCGCGCATCACCGCCTGCTACGACGCCGGCCGCCAGGTCGTCGACGTCGCCTTTCCGCCCGCGGGCGGCAACCGGTGGACGGTGGCCGACACCGGCGGCTTCTACGCCAAGGGCGTCGACGACGAGTGCTACCAGATGATGCGCAACCTGACGCAGGGCGGCCGCCGCGTGACCCGCGTCGCCTTCCCGAAGGCCGGCGGGTGGGCGGTCGTCGCGCAGGACGAGTTCCACGCGCGAGGCATCGATGACGCCTGCTTCCAGCAGCTGAACAGCTTGGCCGCGGGTGGCTGGCAGCTGCACAACGTGGCGTTCTCGCCCACCGGCGGCTGGTCGGTGAGCTCCCGCGGCAAGGTGCCCGCACTGCCCGCCGACCGGGTGCGCCAGGTCGAGAACGCGGTGGGCGACGCGACCATCTGGCAGCGGATGAGCGCGTGGAAGACACCGGGCGTGGCGATCGCGGTGGTCGTCGGCAACAAGATCGCCTGGTCCACGGGGTACGGCTGGCTGGAGGCGGGCAGCGGCGCGGCCGCGCATCCGGAGACCGCCTTCCAGGCCGCCTCCATCAGCAAGGCCGTGGCCTCCGTCGGCGTCATGCGCCTCATGCAGACGCTCAAACTGCCTCTGACCACCGACATCCGCCCCCACCTGGGCTGGACGCTGCCCCGCCGCTCGTGCGTCTCGGCGACGGCGGTGCCGACGGTCGACCGCATGCTCACGCATCGGGCCGGCGTCATCGGGCGCGGCTCCACTTCCCCGGCGGACGCCTGCTCCGGCTTCGTCTCCGGCACCGGTGGCGGGTTCGCCGGGTACGGGCCTGACGCGACCGTCCCGACGCTGCTCCAGGTCATGAACGGCGAGGGCAACTCGCCGAAGATCGAGCTCACCACCAACCCAGGGGCCGAGTTCCACTACTCCGGCGCGGGCTTCGTGCTGCTGCAGCGGATGGTGGAGCAGAAGAGCGGCCTGCCGCTGGCACAGTACATGGACAAGGAGGTGTTCGCGCCACTGGGCATGAAGACCAGCTCGTACGCGCTGTCGCCCGGGTTCGAGCTGGCCGCCGGGCACACCGCCTCCGGCGCGGTGATCCCCGGCCAGCGCAACCGCTACCCGGAGTCGGCCGCCGCGGGCCTGTACACGAATGTCCTCGACCTGTGCCGCCTCGTCAGCTACCTCAACAGGGCGTGGACCGCCTCAGGCGACATCGCCGGCCCGCTCACCAGAACTTCTGTGCGCACGCTGCTCGCCGCGGGGCCCGAGCCGACCATGGGCCGGGGCCTGTTCATCTCCGGCGCCGGCACGAAGAACTTCTCCTACACCCACGACGGCTCCAACTACGGCTTCAAGTCCGTGGTCAAGGGCTATCCGCAACTCGGCGCCGGCTATGCCGTCCTGGCCAACGGCAACAACATGAGCCTGGTCAACGAGATCGCCGCGGCCATCAGGTCGGTCTACGGCTGGGTTTGACCGGCGCCGCAGCGCGGTGGTTGCGGGCCCGGCGCCGAGGGTCTGATCGGCCCCCCTGGACAGGTGTGTCGGCGGCGAAGAGGGCGGTTGCGCTCAGCCCGCCGGACGAATGGCCGGGCCCCCAAGCCGCGGGCCACGCCTCATCACCGCATCACGCCTCGTCACAACGGCACGTCCTGTCACCGACCACGCCTCGTCACAACGCCACCTCTTGTCACCGGCCACCTTGTCACCGGCCACGCCTCGTCGCCGGCGATCCCTCGTCGCTAGGCCACGCCTGTCACCAGGCCACGTCTCCATCACCTGACCACGCCTGGTCACGGGACCGCGCCTCGCCCGACGCGGGCTGGCCATGACATACCCGGGCCGCGCCGGGCCACGACCGGCCCGACGCGGACGGAGTGCACGCCCAACGGGGACGGAATCCACGCCCAGTCCACGCCCAACGCGGAGCGGAGCCACGCCCGACGCAGACGGGATCCAGGCCCGAGACGGAGTCCAGGCCAGACAGGGACGGAGTTCACGCCCGACGCAGACGGGATCCACGCCCGAGACGGAGTCCAGGCCCGAGACGGAGTCCAGGCCAGACAGGGACGGAGTTCACGCCCAACGCGGGCGGAGTCCAGGCCCAACGCGGGGCGAGTCCAGGCCCGACGCGGACGGTGTCCATCCACGAGCCATTGATCATGACCTGCTACTCGACGACACCGGCATGGATGGACGAATCTCTAGCAAGAAGCAGGGTCACTGTCTATATTCACAAGGATGTTCACTCTCAACGCTCTTGTCAGCAACCGCGACCTGGAGTTGCGGATCCTGGAGGCGGGCCCGCCCGGAGCCCTGCAGGAGCCGGTGACCTGGGCGCACAGCACCGAACTGCCCGACCCGTCCCCCTACCTCCGGGAGCGGGAGCTGGTGCTGACCAACGGCCTGTGGGACGAGCAGGTGAGTCCGGACGAGTTCGTCACGCACGTCAAGCGCGCCAAAGCGGCCGGCATCGTGTACGGGCTGCGTGCTGAGACTCCGCGCACCCCGCCCGGGCTCGTCGCCGCGTGCCGGGCCGCGGGCCTGCCGCTGCTGGAGATCTCCCAGGCGGTCCCGTTCACCGCGGTCTCGCAGGCGGTCTCCGCGATGTACGCCGACCAGCGTCAGCAGGGGGTGATCGGCATGGTGCGCCGGGGCGACGCCCTGGCCACGGCCATCTCCCGCGGGGCCGGGGCCTCGGGGGTGCTGCGCGTGCTCACCCGCGACCATGATCTGCCCCTGGCGGTGGTCGACCGGATGGGCCGGCTGCTCGCGGCGTCCGGCGCCGAACTGGACGCCACACAACTGCAGATCGTGGCGGCGGGGCTCGCCCGCCGCCCGCCCGCGCTGGAGCTGGACCTGGGCGAGAAGCTGATCCCGGACGGGGAGCAGGGCCTGGACGGGAAGCTGGACCTGGGCGAGAAGCTGGCCCCGGACGCGGAGCAGGGCCTGGACGGGAAGCTGGACGTGGGCGAAAAGCTGGACCCGGACGAGAAGCCGGACCCGGAGGAGAAACTGGACCCGGACGGGGAGCAGGGCCTGGGGGGCGGGCGCGCCGCGCTGTTTCCCGTGGGCGCGCTCGGCGACGCCGATGCCGCGCTCATCTGCCTGCGGCCGCTGAACGAACTGACCGCCGCGGAACGCGACGCGCTGGAGCAGGCCGCCAGGTTCCTCAGCCTGGAAGTGGCCAGGCAGCAGGCAGTCCAGGCGATCGAGATGCGCTTCGCCGGCGAGTTGCTGGAGATGGTGCTGTCCGGCGGGCGCCGGGCGGCGGAGGTGGCGAGCCGGCTGCGCTCCTTCGGAGTGGACCCCGCAGGAGCGCTGGCGGTCTGCACGCTGGCCTTCGCCGACGACGTCGCGACCGAGCACGGCTTGGCCGAAGTGGTGGGCGAGTTCTTCGCGGCCGAGGGCGTGCCCGCCGTCGTCGCCGGCGGCACGAACGACGTGGTGGCCCTGCTCGCCTGGCGGCAGCCCGAGGACGAACTGCCCGTCCTGGCAGAACGCCTGGTCGAACGCACGGCGCGGCGGTTTCCCCGGCGTCATCACCGTCGACCATGCCGTGGACGCCGCAGGCCGTACGGGCATCGCCGCGGCGAGGGTCGATCCGGTGCTCGGTGAACGGCAGGA